>JBIOJU010000058.1:0-6619 GCA_044451165.1 Chlamydiales bacterium
AAAGTCGAGGCTTGGTAACTATCAATGCAACTACATATTACATCGATCATCAAGATCAAGCTGAAAAATTACGAAATATCTTTAGCAATATTTTACCTTCCCTTGTGGATGGAGACCAATACGAATATAGATGTTTAACGACTAGTATTATTCCCCTTCCCCCACCCTGCTGGGAAGAAGATTGGCAAAAAAGAGATAACTCTTGTCTCCTTAACGAAGATGGAGTGATCTATCATAGAGAGATTTATCCGATTGCAATCGCATATCTACGACGGTTAAAAGCACGTTCCATTTTTGAAATTTGCGGGGGAAGGGGAGACTTTCTTGAACTCTTTCTTTCCAAAAATTCAGATGCTGTCGAACGGTATCAAATGGTCGACCTACGCGATGAAAATTGTGTCTCAGCGAGCGAAAAGCTAAAAAGTATTCAGAAAACCTCTCCCAATTTGAAATGGAAAGTCGACCAATACAACATCATAGACGATGACAATTTGGCCAAAATAGCCGGCGACCAGGTGGATTGCGTCATTGGTTTAGGTGCACTGACCCATCAAGTCATAGGCTACCGGAACGACGCTCTCGCAGCTTTTTGGCGAATTCTTCCTCTGATCAGATCAAAAGGCTATCTTCTGCTTAGTGGTAGAACGCCTCACTGGATCGGCGCTGCAGATTTGGAAGAAGCGGGCCTACGCGTCCTTAACACCCATTCTCCCCAGAATCCAAAGACCCAACTGCAAGTCTATCTTGCTCAAAAACCCTAAAGCCCAGGATCTTTGAGTTTTATCTCCTCCAAGTAGGGGCCTAATTATAATAAAACTCACCACGCAAAAATTATTATTTATCTTGCACGCATACATCTAAATTAATCATAATTGTTGCAACTAAGATCTAATGTTAAAAATCTATATTTTTCGGTGTCTTATGGCTTTTACCTTCACGACCTGGAATTCAGGTGTGTGCTATGACTTTTACCTTCCACCCGACTTGGAATCTTGTGGGCCATGTCGTCCATGTGTTTATGAATATTTGGATGGTGGAAGTGCCCTTGCAATTCGACAAAGTGCCTTTGTAATTGCTGGAAATCTACAAGAGACGAAACGGTTCGCTCAATATTTAGACAATAAACCTGCATGGGAGACATACGGAAGAGCATTGCTGTTTTCCAATAAGGGTCTGCAAAAAGACGATCTGGTGAGACTGGAAAAGCTTTTCTTGCGTTTTGAGGTTAAAAATATCAGAGAATACCTAGTTAAAACATACCAGCAAATGGGAGAATCTCAAAAGGCGTATGAGCTTTTATCGCCTCTGCCCTTTTTGCAACCCTCCATTAACGAGCGGCTTGCTTTATCTCGGCGCAAAGCTGTTTCTGAAAAACTTGACGCTCATCTGGAGCAATTGGTAACTCAGGCGATGCAGACTCACTCCTTTGATGAGAGATCTTCCGGACTGGAATCCCATTTTAAACCAGAGCACTCTTATCGTTTAGTCACCGATCAGGGAAAAATATACCGATATGTTCTCATGACTCTTCAGAACGTGAGTAGCGGTGTCCTGCATGCGAATGGAGCTACATATAGGATCAAAGATTTCCATCGAGCTGAAGAAATATGCGATATCTTTACTGATACTTTGTGTCCACTTGTCGATGGAGACCAATTCGAGCATATTGTGTATTTTTCACGCGCTGATGTTGCGCCCTTAAGCTGTGACGAATGGGAAGAAGAGTGGGAAAAAAGAGATACATCTTGTCTCCTTAACGAAGATGGAGAGGTCTATCATAGAGAGATCTATCCAATTGCAATGGAATATCTGCGACGATTGAAAGTGAGTTCTATTTTTGAAATTTGCGGAGGAAGGGGAGACTTTTTTGAACTCTTTCTTTCCAAAAATGCAGCTGCTGTCGAGCGCTATCAGATGGTCGAGTTAGGAGAGAAAAATTGTGCCAAAGCGCGTGAAAAGCTAAAAAGTATCCAGAACACCTTTTCAAAATTGAAAGGCGAAGTTGTTTGTTGCGACATCACAGCAACCGACTTGACCAAAGTAGCTGGCAGTCCCGTGATTGTGTCCTCGGCTTAGGTGCGCTCACCCATCAAGTCATGCGCAACAGGGACGAAGCCGTTTTGGTTTTAAAGCAAATTCTTCCCTTGCTCAAATCAGGAGGCTACCTTCTTCTTAGCGGTAGATCGCCTCATTGGATCTACGCCGAAGATTTGGAAAAAGCGGGCCTACGCGTCCTCAACTCCCATTCTCCTCAGAATCCAAAGACCGACCTCCAAGTCTATCTTGCTCAAAAACCCTAGAACCTAAGATTTGGGAATTTAATCGCACGATTTTTTTATCATTGAAGAACTCCTTCCTAAAGGAAGGAGATTCTCCGACGGTAAGGATTTTGACCTGAAAGATAGCTTGTCTAACCCGGCCCTAAAGGACCCGGGATTGCGACAAGCGCTCCGTTCATATCATTAATTTATCCTTCACATCATGTTTGTTGCCCGCTCGTTTCATAGCGTTTTTTGTGTGTAGATGCGCGGAATGCGTTCGTTAAAGAGGCAAAGCACCTCGTAAGGGATTGTCTCGCATAGCTCTGCTATTTCTTGAAGGGGAATAGAGGCGTCCCCCTGCTTGCCGATTAAAACAACCTCATCTCCCACATAGACTTCTTGATCGCCGACATCGACCATGAACTGGTCCATGCAAATGGTTCCCACGATGGGAAAACGGCGGCCGCGGATTAAAACAGAACCACGGTTAGAGAGAGACCTGCGATATCCATCTCCATAGCCAACAGGAATAGTGACAATGCGCGTCTGTTTTTGTGTGACGTAGGAGTGGCCGTAACTGATTCCTTCTCCTGCAGGGACAACTTTAAAATAGGAGACCTTGGCCTTAAGCGAAAAACAGGGTGATAGTTCTTTCCATGCGGAAGGAGAGTTTTTAGGTAGATATCCAAACGTAATCAATGAGGGTCTTACCATATCTAAATGAGCCTGAGGGAAAAAAACTGTCCCTCCTGAGTTAGCGATATGACGGATCAGCGATTTGTCTTGGAAAAGAGGGTCGCTGATCAAACTGTTAAACACATCGATCTGTTGAAGGGCAAAAGGATCGTTAGGCCGATCTGCAGTTGCAAGATGCGAATAGACTCCTGCGATTTCAAAGCAATGGAGACTTTTGAGATGTTCAAAGAGCGCGTGCGCAGTCGAAAAGCGAACGCCAGTGCGCCGCATCCCAGTATCAACCTCGAGATGCACACGACATTTTTTTTGAAACTTTTTGCATTTTTCTGCAACTAGATCGGCTTTAAAGCGGGAGCTAATTGTAAATTCCAAGTCAAAGTGGATCAAATCTGAAATCTGATCTTCATGAATTGCGCCTAATACAACGATAGGTATTCGTATTCCCGCTTGACGCAGCAGAACACCTTCTTGCGAATGGGCCACGCCGAGATAGTCGATTCCTGCCCTTTCTGCAATTTTTCCAATGGGGCATAAACCGTGCCCATAGGCGTTTGCTTTTACTGGTAAGCAGAATAAGCTTTTACCTATCTGCTGTTTTATGATCGAAATGTTGGCGTTCAGTTGTTTGACGTCGATCTCGATCCAGGCGGGATGAGTATTGATCTGATCGAACATACGAATTCTCAATGTTCTAGATTTCGACGTGCCATTTGTATTTGCTGCTTCAGCGTCTCATCTTTTTCTAGACGGGTCGCTACTTTTTTCCAGGCGTGCAGAAGAGTGGAATGGGTCTTACCTCCAAAATAGGAGGCGAGTTTGATCAGCGACTCGTTGATGAGCTCTTTGGCAAGATACATAGCGACCTGTCTGGGGAACGCGATCTCTTTCACCCGCGAATCGCCACGCAGGTCGCTGACTTTCACTTCGAAGAGTGTCGATACACTCTTCAAGATATTTTCCACAGACACCCTTTTTTGGGGGGAGGTTTGAAACAGCTCGCTGAGCGTTTTCTCAACTACATCTTCTGTGACATCTTGTCCCATCATGCGACAGTATGCAGAAAGGCGATTGATCGCCCCTTCGAGCTGTCTAACATTGTGAAAAATATGTTCTGCAATGAAAAAGGCGACATTGTGAGGGATGCGCAAACCCTTTAATTCTGCTTTGTGCTGAAGAATGGCAACGCGCGTCTCAAGATCGGGCACGCCCACTTGTGCGACAAGCCCCCACTCCATTCGGGCGATCATGCGTTCTGAGAGCTTTAACTGGCCAGGGGGCTTGTCAGAGGTAATGATGATCTGTTTATTTTGATTAATGAGGCTTTCGAACGTATTGCAAAACTCCTCTTCGAAATTGAGACGATTTTGCAAAAACTGGATATCGTCGACCAGAAGGACATCGAGCGATCGGTAATACTTTTTCATCTTATCCATCGACTTGTTGCGCAGGTTGTCGACAAGATCGTTAATGAATCCTTCCGTAGTAATGCTATCGATGCGCAATTTCGTGTGTGTGGCTTTGATCTGATGGCCAATTGCATGAAGAAGATGCGTTTTGCCAAGCCCCACACCACCATGAATAAATAAGGGATTGTAGGATCGCCCCGGCCTACTTGCAACACCAAGTGCAGCAGATTTGACAAACTGGTTTGCAGGTCCCTCGATGAAGTGATCAAATGTGTAGGCAGGATTAAACCTTACCTCTTTTCCAGATGGAGGGGGAGTCTGAGGTTCAAGCGTCTCGTGAGTGAGAGGAGCAGCTGCCTTTTTCTGTTCTCCGATCACAAATGTGATCGCAAGCTCTCCATTAGACTTGGTAGGTAGGAAAGCCAAAAGGTCTTTTTTATAATTATCTAAGAGATACTCTTGGACGAAGATGTTGGGGACTTCTAAAACGATCGTTTCAGCTGTTGCATCGAGGAGTTTAATGGGAGCAATCCAGTTGGCAAACTCAGTTGCTGAGCAGCGCTCTTCAATCTGTTCCAGGAATTGAGTCCAGGTCTCGTGTGGATTTTGTGTGAGCATATTCTGGTTTGGGGTGAATCAAATTCATAACACTGAAAACCAAAGCTCGCAACAAAATTGTCGCCTGCTTTTCTTAACCCGTTGGAGTATAAGCGAGAATAAGTGCGGAGGCTTGGTTGGCAATGGACGCAACCGGACACTTTTGCAAATTTTTTGCTGCTGTGATTGCTTGTCTCTTGTATCCGAGCGCAATCAGCGCCTTCACTCGATTTAATAGCGTTGGGAAGTGGTGAGGGTCGAGCTTGAGCGCCCTCTCGATTGTACTGAGCGCCATGAGATTATTGTTTTTCTGCAAATAGAGGGCGCCCAGCGTCTGAAGGTCATACGCGTGTTGCGTGGACAGAACGGTCAGCGCCTCAAAAAAAGTGAGGGCAAGGTCATAATTTCCTTGCTTAATGTAAGAATAGCCTACGAAGCGCAGGTCATCTAGCTCCTGCTCATGCCATCCCAAAATCTCTAACCAGTTCACATGACTCATAAAACCCAAGGCTAAAGGATAAGGGATGAAGGCTAAAAAATAAGAGAGAAGTTTCTCTTTTCCCCTTTCATCCTTTAGCCTTTATCCTTCATCCTTTTTTTCCCTACCCTTTCTGATATTGCTTACGGAAAGAGTTGATGTCAACGTAAGCGCGCTCAAAAAAATCCACTTTTTGTAATAGCTTAAGAATTCTAGTTTTTTCTTTTTCCTCATCTTGGAGCTCGCGCTCCTCATCCCAAGAAAGTGTTCTTTTTTCTTCTGTCGTATGCCCCAATCTTGCTTTTGTCTTTTCCACTATTTCTGTGACTCTGCGCATGAGCGCTTCTTTTTTATCAGATGAGCCGAGTGAGGGGATCATCTGTTGGGTAAATAGCCTTCTTTTCTGTTCGTTGAATTTCGGAGGAGCATAAAAATCTGCCCAGGAGACGCGACGTTTTGTTGTTTCAAAGAGCAGATCAAATTCGCTGGGAAACGATGGAAGTGTGACATCGATCTCTGCTTGTTGGGGAACAATGCGAGCCTCTTTGACCCACTTCTCGTCATACAGCCTCTTATCCTCTGCATAGCGCGAAGAAGCATCTGGTCCGAGGTTGTCGATCGTCTTTGCCATGTGAGCGCTCCTTTTCTTTCCATTTGCGCTCACCCGCTCTTTTTATCAACAAATTATTTCAAATCATCATCACATGATCCACATCTTGTTTGCGAAAGGCCCCTACGGGAGTAATGATAAAAGATAGAATGATAGAACGATAAAAATTTTTCGGCGCCTAGAGCCGCTCAGCAAAGCTGCTAGGTTCTTCTTATCATCATTTCGTTACATCATTTTTATCATTACTCCCGTAGGGGCCCTGACCAAGAGAGGTCAATGACTACGCAAAATGAGGCTTTTTCTGTGCATCCTCATCTTTACTCTCATGCCTCTGTGGTGGGATTTTTCTTTCTTTTTTTTCTTCATTTCCACAAATTCCCACTTTTCAGTTTTATTTTTCTAACTTTTTGTAAAGCAGCTATTTAGAATCTCTGATTTGTACGTAAAATGGGGCAGTTTCGGGTCTGTTTTTCCAAAAGTGGTTGCGGAGTTAGGGGTCGGGTGATACAGTGTGGGAAATTGTGGAAATGAATTATGTCTCGCTTCTTTTTTAGCGGCTCTGTCTCGGCAA
>JBIOJU010000059.1:0-6480 GCA_044451165.1 Chlamydiales bacterium
CATAAAATGCTTTGCCCATTCCGACGTACTGGGCTCCCTGTCCAGGAAAAAGATAGACAATTCTCTTGCTCATTTGCCCTCCGAGCCTGTTAAAAGGGTGGCTCCCCAAGTTAGCCCTGCACCAAAGGCGGTTAAGAGAAGGTTTTCTCCTGCTGCAATGGCGTGCTCCTTCAATAGTTCATCTAAGGCGATTCCGAGAGAAGCAGCGGACGTATTCCCATACTTGTGAATGGTGAGGTAGACCTTTTCAAGAGGGATTTGAAAGCGTTTGGCGATGGCTTCGATGATGCGCATGTTTGCCTGATGTGGCACGAGCCAGCTAATATCTTCCTCTTTCAACCCTGCTTGTTCCAGACACTCTTTGGAAGCCGATTCCATGCGCCTTACGGCATGTTTAAATGTCTCTTTTCCATCCATCTTGATCGTATGCAAATTTGCCGCAACAGTCTCCTGTGAGGCGGGACGTCTTGAGCCTCCGGCAAGCTGCATGAGAAGTTCTGCCTGCTGACCATCACACCCTAGGCGCACCTCGCGAATGAGAAGCCCTTTGCCCTTGTGACTCACCACGCATGCGGCCGCCCCATCGCCAAAAAGAACACAGGTGTTTCGATCCGTGTAGTTCACAATAGAAGAGAGCTTTTCAGATGCGACGATTAAAATATTTTTGTAGAGCCCCGACTCAATATAGGCTTTTGCGGTCGAAAGTGCATAAATATAGCCTGTACAAGCCGCTTGCAAGTCAAAGGCGGATGCATTGGATAAATTAAGGCGGGCTTGAAGAAGACATGCCGTGCTTGGGAATATATAATCGGGTGTGAGTGTGGCAACGAGGACAAGATCGATCTCTTCATTTGTGACTCCTGCAGCATCTAACGCGCGCCTCCCAGCCTCTACGCCCATATCAGAGGTAAATTCATCTTGTCGTGCAATCCGACGCTCTTTCATGCCCGTCCGCGAGACAATCCATTCATCGCTAGTCTCAACCATCTTTTCCAGATCGGCATTGGTTAAAATCCTCTCTGGTAAATAGGAGCCTGTACCGATGATTCGTGCAGTGATCATAAATAAAAAATTATTGTTAAACTTCGCACCATTTTACACCATTAGAGCAAAAAATGGAAAGAACTTCGCGCACAGATGATACTAAAAACTTTAGTACAAGAAAATCCCACCACAGAGGCACAGAGTAGGATGAGGCAGCACAGAGGTAAGAGAGAAAGAGCCTTTTTTTCTGGAGAGAGCAAAAAGGTGTCTCCGCCGCTCTAGCGGCAATAGATACAAAAAATTTTCTTATTTGCTGCCGCGTTGTTGTATCAATCAGAAAAAAACAACCACAGAGAGCACAGAGAACACCGAGGCGGAGAAAGAAAATTAGACTAGAGACAAAAACTAAGAATGATAATATTTTATCTCTTTTCTCAATGTACTCTGTGATCTCTCTGGTGAAAATCTTTCCCGTCCCCGCATGGCTGCATGCCACCTTGGTGGTTAGAATTGAATGGTGCAACAAAGCCATTTGCCGCGATATAAACATCCTACTCGGTGCCTCTGTGGTGGGATTTTCTCGCTGCCACCTTGCAGAACAAACCTTCTCTCGGCTACCTTAAGTTTATGCCAAAATATCCCGCTCCACTATTGAGACTGATTGCCAATTTAAAAAAGCTACCCGGTGTGGGAAGCCGCACTGCAGAGCGCTTTGCCTTTCATCTTTTGAACTGGCAGGAAGGCCAGTTAGAAGAGCTTGCTGAAAGTGTGTCGACCGCCAAAGCGCGCATCAAGGCATGCCCAGAGTGCCACTGCTTAATGGAGCATGCGTGCGATTATTGCGATCTATCAAAACGCGAAGCGCGCACATTATGTGTGATCGCTTCTGCAAAGGACCTCTTTGCGATTGAAGAAACAAGAACTTTTAATGGCCTTTACCACGTCCTTGGGGGTCTCCTCTCCCCGCTGGATGGTAGAGAACCTCACCACCTCACCCTGCCTGGATTAAAAAGAAGAATTACAGAGCACGGGGTGCAAGAAGTCATTCTCGCCCTTGATTCGACCCTTGAGGGTGACACCACAGCCCTTTATCTAAAAGAGCAGCTGCACGGATGTGTGGCAAAGGTCTCGCGGCTAGCTTTTGGGCTGCCCATGGGAAGCTCTCTCGACTTTGTCGATGGCGGCACTCTTTCTCACGCATTTACAGGGAGATTGGGATTTTGATTCGCAGAATCTACCCGACCATTTTTCTCCTGCTGAGCATGGCGATCTCTCTTTGCGCAGATGTGGAGGTGGGGCTTGAGCTCTTCTTCAAAAACGGACACCATCTTACCTATAAAAATAAAAGAGTAGGGCTGATCACCAACCAGACCGCGGTCACACGTGAACTTAAAACGGCCGTTGACCTCTTCAAAGAGTCGCCAGAATTTAAGCTCACCTGCCTTTTTGCCCCTGAACATGGCCTACATGGCAGCGCCTATGCAGCGGAAAAAATTTCGCATAAATCTGGTGAGATTCCGGTCTATAGTTTGCACGGCGAGACCAGGCGTCCTACCGACAAGATGCTAAAAGATCTCGATCTTCTCGTTTTTGATATCCAAGAGGTGGGCTGTCGTTCCTACACCTATGCTTCAACACTTTTTTATGTGATGGAGGAGGCTGCAAAACGGAGCATTCCTGTCGTGGTACTCGATAGGCCCAACCCGATGGGCGGGGTGATAGTTGATGGGCCGATGATGAAGGAGGAACTCCGCTCATTTATCGGATATCTCAACGTCCCCTATTGCCATGGGATGACGATTGGTGAGCTCGCCCGCTTCTTTAATGAGGAGTATAAGGTGGGATGCACCCTTCAAGTCATTGCGATGGAAGGTTGGAAGCGCACGATGAGTTTTAGCGATACAGGACTTCCTTGGATTCCTACAAGCCCCTACATTCCCGAATCAGACACCCCCTTCTACTATGCTTCCACTGGCATTTTGGGAATGCTTGAACTTGTCAACATCGGCATCGGCTACACCATGCCCTTTAAAATTGTCGGTGCCCCATGGATACGTGCGCAGAGTTTCGCAAAAAAACTTAACGAACAAAACCTCGCTGGCGTTAAGTTCCTCCCTTTCTATTTTCGCCCCTTCTATGGCCCATATAAAGGAAAAGATTGTCAGGGAGTAAGAATTGTGATTACAGCACCGACGCAATACCGCCCGCTCGCCGTTCAATCTCTTCTCATTGGAATGCTCAAAACTCTCTATCCGAAGCAGGTGGGCACGCGCCTTGCTTCCCTGAGCGCCGCCAAGAAAAAATCTTTCTGCCAAGTGTGTGGTAACCAAGAGATGCTACAGCTGCTGCTTCACGACAAATACGTTGCTTGGAAGCTAATCACCTTTCAGCAGCAAGAACGAGAAGACTTCCAGAAAATCCGAGAAAAATATTTGCTCTACTAAGAGAGCAAGAAAGATCGGGCACGCACCCGGGCACAGGCACGGTCACGAAAGAAAGAGGGATGTGCCTCTCTAATTAATGCTAGACCTCGAAGTGGGAAGATTTTAAGAACAATCTTTCTCTCTTTCGTGCCCGTGCCGCGCCCCTGTGCGTGCCCGATCCCTCTTCACTCTTCTCCCTTACCTTCCCCTTCCTTATTGATCTATTTTCAGGGGGCATCCTATAATTGGCAGATATCCTCGGAAAAATTTAAATGAATAGAACCTCACTACTCTGCCTCTCTCTGATTGCTTTGACCTGCACACCTCTTGCCATGACACAGGCGTTATACGCTGCGCCGCTTGAAGCATTTGAAGAAAGGCCCGTGGGAAATATCGACATCACGCTAGAGAATGCACCTCCGCATCTCTCTTTCGATCCGAAAACGGTGGTCTCCCGTTTAAAAATTAAGATCGGCGATCCCTTTTCTCAGGCAACTTTCGATAGCGACCTGAAGACCCTTTCGGATGAATATGACCGCGTCGAGCCTTCGATCAACGTGGTGACTGGAGAGGTCTACATCACTCTGAAACTTTGGCCGCGGCCCACCATTCGCACCATCCATTGGGAAGGAAATGAGCATTTCAAAACCAAAAAGTTGCAGAAGGAGCTTGGCCTAAAACCCTCTTCTACCTTCAATCGCCAGACGTTCAGCACCGCGTTCAACAAAGTCAAAGAGTTCTACATCAAACAGGGATACTTTGAATCAGAACTGGATTACAGAATTATTCCTGATCCCAAAACCAATGAAGTGGATATCGAGATCCATGTGAAGGAGGGGCGCTCTGGTAAGATCGACGAGATCATCTTTAAGGGATTTACGAGCGAGGAGAAAAGCGCCATTCTCGAAATGGTGCACACTAAAAAATACAATCTCCTCACTTATTGGGTCTTTGGCTCCGGTATCTACAATGAAGATGCGCTCGAGCAGGATAAGCTGACAGTTGTCAATTACCTCCAAAATCTCGGCTATGCCGACGCCAAAGTAGACATTAGAATCTCCACCTCCGCCTCTGCTGGTAAAATCATCATCGAACTTGATGCAACCCACGGACCGATTTTCCATTTTGGCAAGATCACTTTTGACGGCAACACTCTCTTTACCGACGAGCAGATTGAAAATCAGTTTCTTGCACGCCCCGAGTCTGTTTACTCTCCTGACAAACTCCGCGAGACGGCGCAATCAATCAAAGAGCTTTATGGACGCAAAGGGTATATCGACGCTTCAGTGCAGTATGAGACAAAACTAAGTGAGGAGGCCTCCATCTACGATGTCCACTTCCAGATTGAAGAAGGACAGCAGTACAAGATCGGAATGATCCACATCATCGGTAACGTGCAGACGCAAGAAGGGGTTATTCTTCATGAGTCACTTCTTATTCCCGGCGAAACCTTCGACTCTGCCAAACTAAAAGCGACACAAGCCCGTCTTGAAAATATCGGATATTTCAAACAGGTCAACGTTTACGCGGTAAGAACGCAAGAGGATCAGTCTCTTGGAGACAACTACCGCGATGTGTTTATCGAAGTCGAAGAAACGCACACCGGAAATGTCAGCCTCTTTGCGGGCTTTAGCTCTGCCGACAACATTTTCGGAGGACTAGACCTTTCCGAGAGCAATTTCAACATTCGCGGCATCACACAAATTTTCAAAAAGGGCTTTTCTGCCGTACGCGGCGGTGGTGAATTCGCCCATGCGCGTGTCAACGTCGGTGCAAAACAGCGCGCCTACACGATCTCCTGGCTTACTCCCTATTTTCGAGACACGCTCTGGCGCTTTGGTTTTAATGGGGAAAAAACAATTAGCAAATTGCAGTCCAATGACTACACAATTGACACTCTTGGTCTCACGGTGTATGCCTCTTATCCACTCACCCCCTACTGGTCCTTTGGAACGAAATATCGGATACGGAATGACAGCGTCTCCTTCAAACACCGTCACATTGATAAAAAAGAGCGCAACACAGCAAACAGCCAGGGCCTCCTTTCGGGCGCTGGGGCTTCTCTCACATATGATTCCACCGATAGCGCATTAAAACCACATCGAGGGATTCGCTCGGTACTCGATGCTGAATTCACTGGTCTTGGTGGAGATTTCACTTTCTTGCGCTTTGGCTATGTCAACAACTTCTACCAGTACCTGTGGGCGCGCGGAACAATGAAATACCGCGCAGAATTTCGCTTTATTGAACCGATTTGGAAGACAAACACCTTTAAAAAGATCCCCCTAGCTGAACGCTTTTTCTTGGGCGGAGAGAGCTCTGTACGCGGCTATCGCGCCTTTGACCTTGGTCCCCGTTTAGGTGAAGGAGACGATCCCTCGGGCGGTATCTCCTCTTCTCTCTTCTCTGTCGAATATTCCCATGAGATCTTTAGATTTTTGGATCTCTTTGGCTTTATCGATGCCGGCTCTGTCTCGCGTCATCGATTTAGGGTCGGCAGTTACAATATGAGCTACGGCGTAGGCACAAGAATTGAGCTGATCAACCGCGTTCCCGTCACGCTCGGATATGGATTTCCAGTTAACCCCGATCGAAAAGAACAGGTCAAACACTTCTTCTTCACGATGGGAGGACAATTTTAATGCACACAAAAGGAGCAAATTTTATGAAAAACAAACTTCTACTTAGTTTATTCACTTCAACACTTCTATGCACCAGCAGCGCATTTGCTGCAGACGCTGGAGTAGGGGTTGTCAATTTTGGAAATTGCGTGACAGATTCTAAACTTGGAAAACAGGAGCAGGCCTCTTTTGAAGCGCTCAAAAAACAGCTCTCCTCTCTTCTTGAAGATACAGAAAAGCAGCTGAATGAAATTAGCACAAAGTTGAACGATCAGGAGTTCATGGATGGTCTTTCCCCTGAAGGTGAGGAAGAGCTTAAGAATAAATTCCAGAACCTTAATGAAGAACTCAATCGCTACCAGTCTCAATACTACCAAGTTCTGAATCAAGCCAACATGCGCATCATTCAGATGCTCTCCACAAGCATCAGCACAGCTGCGGAGAAGGTCGCA
>JBIOJU010000060.1:0-6425 GCA_044451165.1 Chlamydiales bacterium
AATGGAAAGCCGGCAACAAACCATATAATCCAAAGCCAGCGCCAATAATCCCTATTTTTATCATACTTCCGAGTTCTTAATCACTCGGAAATCAGGTAGAGGAATCACAAAATCCGACTTTAAACCTCGTGCTTTTAACTGTTCCATAATGGGTTTAGCGTAGTGCCAGGCCATCAGTACGACATAGTCAGGCTGTTCATCGATGAGGATTTGATTATTCACAACGGGAATGTGTTTACCCGGAAGGTACATTCCTAACTTTAAAGAGGTGGGTTGCTCAGCTAAATATGGGATCAGCGCTGTATCTATGCCATAGTAATTCAGCAGCGTTGAGCAGCGTCCAGGGCAAGAGTTTCCTACGATACGTTTTCCTGCTTTTTTGGCGTGAATCAGAAAATCTAAAAATTCTAGGCGAGCTCTCTGCACGCGTATGCCAAATTGGGTGTATGTTGCAAGTTTGTCAAGGTTTGCTTCTTTTTCCACTTGAAGGAGCTGGTTGACAGCAGGTGCAACAGATCTATCTTTGCCCTTGGTGACGTGAACGCGAATATTTCCTCCATACCGGCTTCCTCGCTCGACATCGGTCACAGTAAAGTCATAGGGTTCAAACAGCTTTAGGAGAGATGCGAGCGAGTAGGTGCGTAAATGTTCGTGATAAACAGTGTCAAACTGACCTCCCTGAATGACATCTAATAAATAGTGGGTCTCTGCGACAAAAACTCCATCTTCCTTAAGCAAGTGGTGGATTCCTTGGATCACTTCACCAATGGTCTGCATGTGAGCAAACATATTCGTGGCTGTAATCACAGAGGCCAAGCCATATTTGCTTTTTATTTTTTTGGCTGTTGCGATATCGAAAAAAGACTGGATGGTGGGAATCCCTTCTTTCTGGGCGATAGCAGCTATGTTGGTAGGTTCCACTCCAAGTACCCGCAGGCCTTCTCGTTGAAAACCCTTTAAGAGCGTTCCGTCATTGGAGCCAATGTCTATCGCTAAGTCATCTGGCGTCAGCCGATATTTTTCGATCAGCGAAAGACATATATTGATCTGATATTCAGCAAGCTCTTTGGTAATCCCACTGCGGTAGGGATAATCAGGATGATAGACCTCCTTGCCATCTACGCAATAATCAATCTGAGACACGGTACAATTTTCACACCAGATCATCCTTAGCGGATATATTTTTTCTGGTTGGTTCAACATCTCCTTGCTCAGGAGAGAATCACAGGGAGGTTGGTGGCCTAAGTCTAATATTGTATGTAGTTTTTTCGAGTCACACACCTGACAAGTGTGAATAAACCCCGTCTTGACAAAATGATGGGTTGGATAGGAGTGTTTTTCAGGATTTAATAAAGTTGATTTAAGGGCTGTTTCCACAAATTTTCTCCAGTATTTTTTCTCTTTTAAATGCAGATGTTTGGATGTACCCTTCATACCATTTTATTGTTTCACTGATCCCCTGGTGAAGAGAATATTCGGAGCTCCATCCGAGCACTTGCGATGCTTTTGAAGAATCCAAGACTTGATTTCTGATTTCAGTAGAAGCGCCGTGTAAAATGATTGGCTTTAGTGAAGAACCCATCATCCTTTGCAACATCTCGACAATATCAAGCACGCTGGATGGTTGCGCTGGGCCAAAATTAAAAGCTTCCCCTCGCACACTTCCATGCTCTGCATTCATAGCCATTAGTAGATAAGCCTTTACTGCATCTTGAACGTAGAGATAGTCGCGAGTTAGTTTTCCATTGCTGCGAATCACAGGAGGTTTTTCAAGCAAAATATTGCGAATCGTACCGGGAATTAGTCTGCTCCAATTTAGGTCTCCACCACCATAAACATTTCCGCATCGAGCTATCACGATCGGTAGCTGGTAAGAGGAGGAGTAACTCAATGCAATTAAATCTGTGCAGGATTTTGAAACATCGTAGGGAGTTCTTCCTTTTAAAGGCATGGTCTCGACGTAAGGCAAAACTTCGCTTTCTCCATAGGCTTTATCGCTAGAGGCTACGAGAATTCTTTGAACCATTCGCCCTTGTCGGCGGCAGGCTTCTAACAGATTATATGTGCCGCGAATATTTGATTCAAAAGTCTGCAAAGGGCTTCTAAAAGCAATTTCTACCAAAGTCTGCGCACCCAAGTGAAATACCGTGTCGATATCGTATTCGTTGAGGATTCTTTCCAGAAGAGAATAATTCTCGAGTTCGCCCAAGACAAGATGCATGTTTTGTAAATCATCTTTGCTAAACACAGTAGTTTCAGGATTCCAATCACGTACTAGGGCAGTCACATCAGCGCCAAGACGGATGAGTTCCTTTGAAAGCCACGAGCCAATAAAGCCAGCAGCCCCAGTAACTAATACATTTTTATCTTTCCAAAACTGGTTCATGTTGATAAATAAATTGTTTTTTTGGTTTTGGTTCAATAATCCAAGGCGCGTTTCCTGATTGCCAAAGTGCTTCTAACTGTTTTTGCTCCCGCAACGTATCCATGGGTTGCCAAAAACCCTTGTGGCGGTAGGAATAAAGTTCGCCATCACTTGTTAAATTTTCAAGGGGCTTTAACTCCCAAGCCGAATCATCTCCCTCAATATAATCAAGAGCTTCGGGTTCAAGGACGAAAAAACCTCCATTAATCCATCCTTCTTTCGTCTGAGATTTTTCTGTAAAACAGCTGACTTGATCGCCATTAAATTCCAAGTAGCCAAATCGAGCAGGCGGGTGTACAGCTGTTACTGTGGCCAATTTTTTATGGTTGCGATGGAAATCAAGCAAAGCGGGGATATCAATATCAGCAAGACCATCTCCGTAGGTCATCATGAATGTTTCATCACCAATCCACTCCTTGAGCCGCTTCAATCTTCCACCCGTTTGCGTGTGAAGGCCTGTGTCCACTAGATCAATTTTCCACTCGTGCGAGACTCTCTTCTGCACGCGTATTTCTCCGTTTTGTAAATCTACTGAGATGTCGCTATTAAGACGGTAAAAATTAAGGAAATATTCTTTTATTACGTCGCCTTTGTAGCCCAAGGCGATGATGAATTCATTGAACCCGTATGCCGAGTAAATGTTCATCAGATGCCAAAGCAGAGGCATCTCACCAATTTCAACCATAGGTTTAGGTCGATCGTGCGTCTTTTCGGAAATTCGCGACCCTAACCCACCAGCAAGAATTACAACTTTCATATGTTTCTTAGAAAAGCAAAAATAAAACATAGAAAATTGTTGTTTGCAAGTAAAGGTTTTATAAACATTCGCCTTCCTTCTGTGGTGGCGTTGAAAAATGGTGGGGATTTACTTCGTCACCGGAAATCGATAAGATTTTGCCGTAAAGAAAACAGAGGTACATTATGCGAGTGTTGATGTTTTTCGTTCCCTTGTTGTTTGCCTTCTCTCAAGCTGATCTTCCAGAACCATACAACAGTGTGGAACTGCTCCCTTACGATCCTCATGGTTGGTATGGCAATGCTAGTCAGATGAAGCGTGTGATTGAAGGCTCTCATATCAAAACTGTTGTTGAAGTGGGATCTTGGCTTGGCCAATCGACGCGACACATTGCTTCGCTGCTGCCCGAAGATGGAAAGGTTTATGCGGTAGATCACTGGTTGGGATCTGTTGAACATCAACCTGGTCAGTCGGCCTGGCATCCAGCTCTCCCGCAGCTCTACCAGCAGTTTCTCTCAAATGTGATTCATGCTGGAATGGCCGATAAGATCATTCCTATCCGAATGAGCAGTCTAGAGGCGGCACAAGAGTTGGCACAAAGGGGTTTGCAGGTAGATATGGTCTATCTTGATGCAGGACACGAGAAAGAGGTGGTTTATGCAGATCTTTGGGCGTGGTATCCCTTTGTACAGGATCATGGAGTGATGTGCGGTGATGATTGGGAGTGGAGAAGTGTTAGAAAAGCTGTCCAAGAATTTGCGAAACAGCGAGGACTAAAAGTAAAAGCGAAGGGTAATTTTTGGATATTCGTCAAGTGAAACGCCCGTATTTCTATCTGTCAGTTTGCATCTTGCTGCTCTTTGGGGTGGTTTTTTTCTTCTACCCAACAGGTTGGGAAGCGCAGCTTGTGAGAAAGATTAAAAAGGGAAAGCCACCTGCGTGGGCGATCGAACAGATTCGAGAGGATCTTAAGTCTTTTGCCAAACAGGGTGTTCGGAAAGAGCTTCTTGATCAGGTCATGGCGCGTGATACAGGAGAGCTTTTTTTCGTGCGCTACCAGATTAAGGGAGAAGAGGTCTTGATGATCAATCAGGGGAAGCTCTCACCTGTCGCTGCTTCCCGTGCGCTTCTTATTCAAGAGGCCTTGCGTTCTCTTGCAAAATGCACGCCACTTCCTGAGGTGGATTTTGTGCTGACGGTCCACGATGCATTAATGGCAGGGGATTTTCCTGGACCAGTTTTTGCTTTTGCAAAAGATGGATTGAACAGCCGCGGGATTCTTTTTCCTGATGCGGAAGCGCTGGGAGGAAATCTGAAAGAACTGGAAGAGGTGCGCCAGGGAAGCAAAAAGTTTCCTTGGGATAAGAAAATTGCAAAGGGCTATTGGCGAGGCGCGACGACAGGAAGAGGTTTTTCATCGAGAGATTTTTTTGAACTTCTACGCACAAAAGTTGTGGCATTGTCGTTAAAACATAGTGAGAGTATCGACGCGAAATTTACACAGCTCGTCCAGTGTGCAGATCCTGAAAACGTCCAAGACGGGTTCGCAAGCTATTTTGGTAAAGGCATTCCTGTTAGAAAGCATTTGGCCTATAAGTACCAGCTGCTGCTTGATGGCAATTCTTGTTCTTACACGAGAGCCTACTGGCAACTCTTTTCCGGGTGTCCAATTTTTAAACACGCCTCTACTCACGTGCAGTGGTATTATCGAGGACTTCAACCCAACGTGCACTACATTCCTCTCCAGTCGGACTGTAGCGATCTGGTCGAAAAGATCGAATGGGCGAAGTTGCATGATGAGGAGGTGCGTGCGATTGGTAATGAGGCCTACAGATTTGCACAGGAAAACCTGACGCATATCGACATTTTGTACTACGTCTATCTACTACTCCTAGAATACTCCAAATTATGCGCATAGTTTTAGACACAGATGACCGTTCGCTGATCTGCAGAGAGGGCGGCGTTGAAAAGAGGCTTCCGCTTTACTCAAATGAAGCTTTTGAAGTTCTTTCCCATTTCTGGCTCAAGGTAGGTTGGAACCAGCGCTATACATTTACCTTTTCTTGGATGGGAAGGCCGGTGATTCAGCTTCCGGAGGACCTTATTCGCTATCAGGAAGCGATCTATGCCATAAAACCAGACATAGTCGTTGAAACAGGAGTTGCAAAAGGAGGATCTCTAGTTTTTTCAGCAAGCATCTGTAAACTCCTTGGCAAAGGAAGGGTGATTGGGATTGACATTGATATTCGTCCACACAATCGCGAAGCGTTAGCAGCGCATCCACTTGCGCCTCTCATCACGTTAATCGAAGGAAATTCCATGGATAAAGATGTGCTGGATAGAGTGAAAGAAGAGATCGGAGAAAACGAAACGGTTTTAGTGCTTCTAGACTCGTGTCATAGCAAAGCTCACATGCTTGCGGAACTAAAGACTTATAGTCCTTATGTGAGCGTGGGATCTTATATCATTGCAACGGATGGCTTTATGGCAGATCTTCACGATGTTCCAAAAGGAAGGTCGGAATGGAAAACAGATAACGCGCAGGCCGCCGTAGAAGAATTTTTGCAGGAGAATGCGGAATTTGAGTTAGAAATTCCCACGCGTCCATACAATGAGAGCACACTGGAAAAAGGTGTGACACAATGGCCCAAGGCGTGGTTGCGGAGGAAGAGATGAAGCCTTTACGCGTTGGAATTGATGTGACGGTACTACTCCGCTTACAAGGTGGGATCAGCTATTACATTTTTTATCTTCTCGATGAGCTGATCAAACAAAAGCGTGATTGCCACTTTTATCTTTACACCCATACGATTGAAGGAGAGGTCGTTCATTTTCGGCAGTATAGCCATGTGACCATACGAAAAATCACTTTCTTATCCAAAATATTAGGGTTTCCTATCAAAAGCGTGCTTTGGAGAAATAGCACGCTTCCATTTTTTCTCTGGAAGGATCGGATCGAAGTTTTTTGGATTACACATTTCCACATCTCTTTGTTAATTCCGCGAAGTGTAAAACGGATTTTAACGATCTACGACTTTGTCTCGGACCTTTTCCCCGAAACGGTCTCGTTTTTGCATCGCCTATATCATCGAAGTATCACGAAGGGAAATCTGCAGAGAGCCGATTACCGCACAGTGATCTCCGAGGGTACGGGCAAACGGCTGAAGGAGTTGTTTGGGATGAACTACGATGCGGTTGTTTATCCTCCGCATAAGACAGGGCTTGTCTATCAAGAAAAAAGCATTTTAGAGCCGTTTCTTGTTC
>JBIOJU010000061.1:0-6342 GCA_044451165.1 Chlamydiales bacterium
GAAGGAATTGATGCGAAGGAGCACTTGAGTCTTGAGAAAGAGTTCCATAAGATCGTGCTTACAGATCCAAATTTTCGAAGATATATCCAATCTGAATTTACTCCAAAAAACTTCGATTACCGCACCTATTTCGGCAATAAGGTTTACAGAAAATTCCAAAAAACAAAAAGAACTCTAGACCCTCTTGGCCTCATCAACAGAGGCATTTTATACAACAAAAATGGAATCTCGAAAGCCAACGATGAGACTACTAATGAATCTCGTTGAGACGGCCAAATTACATCTTCCTTATCTACATCCTGGATTGATTGGGATAAATGCCGCTGACCAGATTCTTACGCTTACCTCTTTATTCCCTGAAGAACTCTCTTATGACTGTCTGATGTTCGAGCATGCTCTGAATCAAAGCAATCTCTATGCAGATACTGCAGTGATGTGGGATCTCCAAAAGCGCACACTGAATCACCTTTACAAGAGTTTGCATTCCATCTCCAACTCGCTAAATGACAAGCAGCACTGGATCAACTTTATGCGGTTTTTGGACCATTGCCATCAAGAAGATGTCTTAGCTAAAAGCTTGCGCTTCTTTTGTCTTGTTTTTGATCAGAATGTTTCAAAAGATTGGCCCCCCGACCCTTGCGTCTATTTTCGCTTTAACTCACATGATCATCTTCATCAGATCGCACCTGTGCGACGTTTTTTCACAGAGGAGCCTCTTCCTACCGAAGTATTACACCGCTTGACCCACTGCTATAAGATCGCATCTGACTTCAAACTATGCATAAAAGGCATCGGTCTTATGTGCGCGCGCTCTCTTTCTACCGTGCGTGTACATATGGCTGGCGATAGTTTGAGAAATAGCCTTCAAACCTTTCTCCATGCAATCGGCTATCCTTTCGATGTAGGACCTGTTCTTGATTTATTAAAAAAACTTGATCCTTATCTCGGAAATATCTGTCTCAGCTTTGATGTCGGCCGCTCTATTCAAGATAGAATTGGCATTGAATGCTACATCAATACACCCGAGTTGTTCTTTCACGAAAAAGAGATCTGGAACAAGCTGTTATCTTCCCTTTCACCATCCAAGATGTTTTCGCACGAGAAAAAAGATCTTCTTATAAACTGGATAGGGATTCAGCGGATTGCAAAAGAAAGTTCTCATTATTTTCTGATTCGAAATCTCAATCACATCAAGATCATTTTCGATAAAACAGGAATTTCCTCCGTTAAATCTTACCTTGGAGTTTGGCCGTCTGCGAAACCATCCTAGGGAGCATATGATATATCGGTTTCTGGCGGCGTCGGCTTTGCTTCGAAATTTCCGTCCTCACTCGAGCCTTGTTCTCGAATAATGTTCTCTCCTTCCGGACGAAAATTTCGAAGGCCTTCTTGTCATAATTCCGATTTTTCAAGTTGTTTCGGGATAAGTTCAAAATTTTTTATTGATTGAAATATGACAAAAAATGAATATTAAAAAAAGTAAAACAAGAGGAGAAAAAATATGGTCAACCAAAAACAATTCGACGCAGCACGCGCCAAAATTATAGAAAAAGTATGGAAAGATCCCGAGTTTAAAAAACGCTTCATGCAAAACCCCAAAGCAGCGTTAAAAGAGATGGGAATTCAAGTTCCTGACAATATTCAACTGAATGTCGTCGAAGAGAAAAAAAATTCTTATACTTTTGTAATTCCTTTCTCGAATGGAGCAGTAAGAGAGGAGCTATCAGAGAAAGACCTTATGAAGGTTGCTGCTGGTGCCAGTTCCTGGCCTTGCTAGATGAATCTCGTTGAGACAGCCAAATTACACCTTCCTTATCTTCATCCTGGACTGATTGGGGAAAATGCCGCCGAACAGATTCTTAGGCTTGCCTCTTTATTCCCTGAAGAACTCTCTTGTGACTCTCTGATCTTCGAGCATGCTTTGAATCAAAGCAATATTTATGCAGATACTGCTGTGATGTTGGATATGCAAAAGCGCACGCTGGATCAACTTTACAAGAGTTTGAATTCTATCTCCAACGCACTAAGCAAAAAGCAGCACTGGATCAACTTTCTGCAGTTTTTGGACCATTGCCAACAAGAAGATGCCTTGGCTAAAAGCTTGCTCTTCTTTTGGCTTATTTTTGATCAGAATGTTTCAAAAGATTGGCCCCCCGACCCCTGTGTCTATTTTCGCTTTAACTCACATGATCATTTCCACCAGATCGAACCTGTGCGACGTTTTTTCACGGAAGAGCCTCTCCACCCGGACGTATTGAATAGCTTAGAGCGCTGCTACAAGATCGCGTCTGAATTCAATCTGTGCATAAAGGGCATCGGCCTAATGTGTACGCGCTCTCTCGGCACTATACGTGTACATATGGCTGGGGATAGTTTAAAAAGTTGCCTTCAACCCTATCTACTGGCGGTCGGCTATCCTTTCGATGTAGGCCCTGTTCTTGATTTATTAAAACAACTTGATCCTTATCTCGGAAGTATCTGTCTTAGTTTTGATGTCGGCCGCTCTATTCAAGATAGAATTGGCATTGAATGCTACATCAATATGCCCGAGTTGTTCTTTCACGAAAAAGAGATCTGGAACAAGCTGCTATCCTCCCTTTCGCTATCCAAGATTTTTTCACCTGAGAAAAAAGACCTTCTTCTCAACTGGATAGGGATTCAGAGGATTACAGAAGAAAATTCTCATTATTTCTTGATTCGAAATCTCAATCATATCAAGATTATTTTCGATAAAACAGGAATTTCCTCGATTAAGTCTTACCTGGGTGTTTGGCCTGGTAGTGGTTCTCTCCTCTGCTCGGTGACTTAAGAATTGATCCAAAGCAACAATGCTCACCCTTGACGAGTAACTCTATTATTCTTATGATGAACATTATGCCTTTCTATGCTGTTGTGCTCTCGCTTTTCTTCGTGCTCAATGCTCTGGGAAATATTCCTCTTTTCTTGGGCTTGCTTGCCCGCTTTGACATGAAACGGCAGCGGAAGATCATTATTCGAGAGCTTCTCATCGCCCTCTTCATCCTTCTTGCCTTTAATTTCTTCGGAGACAAGATCCTCCAGACAATTGGCGTTTCGGAGGCTATCATTGGAATTGCGGGCGGCATCGTGCTCTTCATCATTGCTCTGAGCATGATCTTTCCCAAGCCAGAGAAGACCGAGGCACCAAGACAAGAACCTCTCATTGTTCCACTTGCAACACCCGTTGTTGCAGGGCCTGGTGCTATCACTACCGTGATGGTCTACTCGGAACAATTTTCCAGCCCGTGGATCATGAGTGCTGCAATTGTCATTGCATGGATTCCCTGTCTTGTCCTTCTTCTTCTCTCGTCAAACATTAAATACTTTCTAGGAGAGCGCGGCCTTGCCGCCTGCGAGCGCCTTGGGGGAATGCTCATCAGCCTAATTGCTGTTCAGATGTTTGCATCTGGCGCAGTCCGGGTCATTCAAGACGCATGCTTACCGCACGCTAGCTAACACTCATAATTTAGTCTTTTGCCCAGAAAGCCTCGCTCTCGCAATGAGACAAAACCTTCCTGAGCAACAATGAGGTGGTCTTCGAGAGCTATACTCATCACTCTGCTGCTGTGCAGAAGAAGGCGCGTTAACTCAAGATCGGATTCTGATGGTGTTGGATCTCCACTGGGATGGTTATGAACAACGATGATGCTAAAGGCTTTATGCTTGACAGCAGGGTGGAAAATTTCGCGCGGATGAAAAAGAACCTCAGAAAGTGTGCCCATTCCAACCATCTCCTGATGAAACATCTTTCCTTTTGCATCGCGGAGTAGCACTAGGATCATCTCCTGTTTTGCCTCGCGAATAAGATCGCAGACAACTTCATACGCGTCTTCCGGCGCACGAATAAGCGGCTTCAGCGGCTCACTACTTTTCACCGCGCGCTCCGCGATGGCAAAGACAGCTTTGAGCTGGACTGCTTTGGCGTCTCCGATGCCCTTGATCTCTTTCAACTCTTCCACAGAGGCGTCAAGAAGCCCATGAATGCCACCAAATTTTAGCACAAGCTCTTGAGCAAGGAGCAGAACCGACTTGTCCCTTGTTCCTGTGCCAAGAAAAATTGCAAGGAGCTCTGGAAGTGCAAGCGCTTGTGAGCCAAAGCGCAAAAGCCTTTCACGTGGCCGATCATGCACGGGAACGTTACGCATAAAAACGTTCTACTTTGTGTTCTAGGGAGGCTGGAATTTCAATCACAAGAAGGATGTCATTCTCCTCATAATCACACTGGATCACCCTTCCTTCCTTCATCAGCTCGCTGACTAGACCATACCGACTCTGTGGAATTCTGAGTTTGACCCTTTTTCTTAAATTTGAAATCTCCTGAGTCATGAGTTCCAAGAGCTCATCAAAACCAGTGCCATCAAGAGCTGAAATTTGCACGGTCTTGGGATATTTGACGCGCAATTTATGGAGGATGGTAGGGTTTTTACACTGATCAATCTTGTTCAGGACCGTGATCACTGGATGGTCTAGCGCCTTTAGCTCTTTAAGAACCGTGTAGGTTGCCTCCGCCTGCTCTTCTGGATTTGAAGAGCTTGCATCGATGATGTGCAAAAGAATATCGGTGTGCACAGCCTCTTCAAGCGTGCTCTTAAATGCCGCAACGAGCATGTGCGGAATTTTGCGGATAAATCCTACCGTATCAATGAGCAGCACCTCTTGTCGATTGGGGAGGATGAACTTGCGCGTCGTGGTATCAAGTGTCGCAAAGAGTTTGTCCTCCACGAGGACCTCTGCCTGCGTAAGCGCCTTTAAGAGAGTGGACTTGCCCGCGTTGGTGTATCCGACAATTGCAAATGTCGGAATGCCCGAGCGCAGGCGCTGCGTGCGCTGCACCTCACGCTTATCCCCTACTGCTTTAATCTCTTTTTCAAGCTGTAGCATCTGCTCTTTTAACATCCGCTTGTCGAGTTCGATCTGCTTCTCACCAGGCCCACCCATAAATCCACCGCCGCCGGCCTGTCTTTCCAAGTGGGTCCACAATCTCTTCAGGCGCGGAATCTGGTAGCGCACTTTGGCAAGTTTGATCTGCAGTCTCGCCTCTTTAGTCTGCGCGCGCTGTGCAAAGACTTCGATGATTAGCTCTGTTCTATCAATGACAGGTCTTTCGAAAATTTTTTCTAAATTTCTCTGCTGCTGTGGTGAAATCTCATCATCGAAAATGATGATATCTGCACCGAGCTCGCCTGCTTTCGCCACCAGCTCTTCGACTTTGCCGTGTCCCAGAAAAGTTGCCGCATCAAATTTTTTGAGAGGACAGGCAATTTTGTCTACGACTTCTAGGCCAAACGTATCACACAGCCTCTGGAGTTCTGTTAAATACTCTTCACAAAGAGCGCGGTCTTTTCCTGAAGGAAAAGTTGCGACGAGAAGCGCCTTTTTATAGCGCTTCAGCTCCTGTGGTTCTGGAAGGGTGCTTTTTTTAAGTTCTTTCATCAGAGTGTAAAAGGAATTTTCAGCCCATCATAGCCGAGTTGGATATTCGGCGGGAGTTTTTCACGCATGGCCTCATGGTCAAAGTCGTGCGAGAGGTGTGTAAGAAATGTCTTTTTGGCACCGACGGCTTTCGAAAAATGGATGGCTTCATCAAGCCCAAAGTGCATCTGTGTGGGGTCAGTTTTCAATGTACTTAAGATAAGAATTTCTACGCCCTTTAGAGCGGGCACGAGCCTTTCTGGATAGACGCGAATATCGCTGATATAGGCAAGATTGCCTAGCAGATAGCCCGTAACTTTCATCTGAGATTGATGGTAACTCACATATTTCCAATTGAAATCGCCAAAATTTACCGCGCCAAAGTCCCCATTCAGGATAAAAAAATCGAGTTGGGCACAGATCGTGTGACCATCTTTCAGAGGTTGCATTAAATAGTGGTAACAGATCTTCACCTCATCGTATGTCTCTTGTGAGAGAAGACATGGAAGTTTTGCTTTCTGTAAAAAGTAGAAGACTCGGAGGTCGTCGATGCCTCCGATATGATCGAAATGCGTGTGCGTCAAAAGGACACCATCGAGCCGCTCGATCTTATGCGTTAAGGCTTGCATGCGAAAATCTGGTCCGACATCGATGAGAAAATTTTTTCCACCTGCACGTATGAGTGCAGAAGAGCGCAGACGTTTGTTGCAAGATGACTTTGAGAGGCAGACGGGGCAGTGGCAGCCGATCACAGGAACGCCTGCAGAGCCTCCCGTTCCTAAAAAAAGAAATTCCCCCTCCATTATGCGAGCTCCGGTAAGAGAGTTGTTTCATCTTGTTTAGCAATTGCATGCGCCAGCATTTTTCCAGCTATTGCATGGTAAAGTAGACCTCGAGATCCCATCGCTGTAC
>JBIOJU010000062.1:0-6331 GCA_044451165.1 Chlamydiales bacterium
AGATTCGGCAAAGATCCCAAAACCTCCGTGCTCGATCTCAACTGCAAAGCACACGATCTAGATAACCTATACGTCGTCGACGGGAGTTTTTTTCCTTCGAGCGCTGCAGTGAATCCAGGACTGACAATTATGGCAAATGCGTTGAGGGTCTCTAAGCACCTATCTTAGGCCCTAATATTTCGATCTGATTGTCAAACGGATCTATGACGAAAAAACGATCGTAGTTTGGTATTGCCACGGTTTCGCGGATGTTTACATTGAAACGCTGAAAGTGTTTTCGCGCCTCATTTATATCATCGACCTCAATGGCAATGTGACGCAGATGCGTGACTTTAATAAAACGGGGATCAAAGGCAAGGTGGATGATCTTATCACCGATTTCATACCACCAGACACTCGACATATTCGGTGGCGGGGGTATTTTTTTTAATCCTAAAACTGTTTCATAAAACCAGACCACCTTGTCGTGTTTGTCTGGAGGAACAGCGATTGAAGTGTGATTAAATTTCGTAATTCTTAACACAATATTGCCCTAAAAATTCAAAAACTTTTGCCCACGAAGCCACCTGCGCTTTAGCAATATCGTAAGGATTCCCTCCTAAAAAATAGTAGGCTTGGAACTCTTTTACAAATCTTGCATCTGCAACAGTGGAGGGTGTGTTCGGAAATCCCGCTGCACCCATAGTATGGCCCGCACCTTTGTAAACTAGGAAGTCGTAAGGATAAGGAAAGGAGTTTGTTCGTAATCTTTCATATGCATGTTCACAAAGTATTGCTGAAGCCGCCATCCGATCGTCTAGAGTGCCGATCAATAAAACAGGACCTTGGATTTTTTCTACTCGGATTGCAATTTTATCGACATCTTCTTGCTTCATTTTAAATAGAGGGCCAAGCGCCGTTTGCAAGTAGTAATTAGATTGGTAATTTTCCTTTGTGAAGGGAGGGCGTTCACAGGGTAGGAATGGAAGAGGTTTTCCTGCAAAATTAAACATTGGTTGCGGCGAAGAGTTTTCATCTGTCTCTAAAGCTTCTGGTATAAAGCCTCTTCCTGCAATCGAAATAACCCCCTTGATGTCTTTGTATTTGGAAGCAGCTGCAAGTGATGCGGTTCCTCCAATGGAGGTGCCAACCATGAAGAGATGGCTGCTATCGACCTCTTTCGAATTTTGCATCCATTGAATTGCTTTACAAAAATATTCCAATGGAATGTTTGCTAAATAGCTGGGTGTACTGGGCGTATTACAAAACGCTAATCCAAGTGCTGCATAGCCATGATTGGCAAATTGGGCTACGTATGCATCAGATGGATATCCGCCCGCTGTCCCAGCCAATACAATCACGCCTGGAAAAGGGCCCTCACCCGCTGGAAGGTATAGATTTCCATCGATGCCTTTCTCTTTGACGGACAGTTTTTTGACCCCATTCTTTATCACCATTCGGTCTATCCGTTTCTGAAACATCTTGCCATTCGACAATTTCACAGAGAGTTGCACCTTTAATGGATCCATTCCCTTCCAAAGAAAGATCTCTCGATCTTTTTCTGCCGAGTCGAGTTGCATCGACCAAAACAACCCCATTGCATCCGCTGAAGCATAGGTTCCAGAAATGGGAGAAGATGTTGCCAGATCAACTTCGCCATTCCCATCGGCGCGAAAAAGGGCATGGGAAGTCCATAAGCGACCTCTCTCGTCTTTTAAATTGGCCCGAAATTCTATCTCTTCTTTCCTCTCGAGATTGGTCACTTTAATGTTGATAGGATCAAAAAGAAGAGAAGAGGTTTGCTGTATATCAATCATAATTTCGCAGAGTTGCGAAAAAGGTTTATCTTGTCAAGTCAATCGCATCTGTGATAGTTGGTTAGTTTTGAGAATATAATGAAAAATTTCGCAGAAAGTTCATCTTATAAATGGTGCGTGCTGTTTGTTGTCCAGTGCGCTCTTTTTCTTTTAGGAATTGATTCGACGATCGTCAATATTGCCCTGCCAACAATGAGACATGAGTTGCAAATAGACATCAATGTCGCCCAATGGATTATTTCGATCTTTTTAGTAGCAATGGCGATTACCTTTCCAATTGCTGGAAAAATTGCCGATATCTACGGAAGAAAGGTGGTGTTTGTTGTCGGATTATTAGTGCTAGCAGCTTCCTCTTTTTTTTGTGCCATTTCATCATCGCTTGAATTTCTTATTATTAATCGGATATTTCAGGGTTTTGGCTGCGCCGCCTGTCTTGCGAATTGCATGGCTATTGTATCCACTATTTTTCGTGCTGGTCGACATGGATTAGCACTGGGAATAAATAATAGCGTGCAGGCGATGGGGATGGGAATCGGAGTTCTTCTGGGCGGCTATCTTATAGACTATTTTGGCTGGCGCTCCATTTTTTTTGTAAATGCCGGATTCGCTCTTATATTTGCCATTGTTGCTTCTATAATTTTGATTGAGAAAAAGATTTCAATCCATACAGTTAAATCTTTTTCGCTTGACTATGCTGGGATTTTTTTATTTGTTTTGTCAGTATCTGCTTTGATGCTAGGTATCATCTTTTTCCTTAATCCGATAGATATTCAATGGTTGTCCTGGATCCTGGTGCTATTAGGAAGTGGACTCCTTTTGCTTCTTCTTTTCGTAGAAATGCGTATCTCCTCTCCTCTTTTGAATTTAAAGATTTTTAAAATTCGAGAGTTTTTGCATGGGAGCGTAATAAAATGGATTAATGGGGTAATAAGCAACTCGATGATGTTTACAATTCCTTTCTTTATGACCGAAGCTCTTCATTTATCACCCATAATGACCGGGTGGGTTATATTGCCCATCGTTTTTGGTTTATTAATTTTTGGTCCTTTCGCAGGTCATTTTGCAGACAAAATTGGGGGGAACGTTATCACCTTATCTGGGTTTTTAATTTCAGCAGTCTCGTTTGTGTTTTTAATTGGCTTTAATACAATGGCTCAGGAGTGGCTCTTTTTAAAACTATCTTCCATTCTTTTTGTTTATGGCATTTCACTCGGTGCAATCATGTCGGGTAATAATAATTCGATCTTTAAAGTCATCCCGCAGTCTGAAAAAGCAGCTTCGTCTGGAATATTGATTACGATCACGAATTTTGGCGGTGCCCTGGGCGTTGCCATTTGTTCACAAATGATGCACAGCAAGGCGCTTCCTGGACAGCGGTTATCTAGTGCGGTTGATCAAGTAAAAACGAATATTTTTTATTTCTTACTACTTCTAGCATTGCTTGGTGCTCTTTTTTGCTTGTTTGGTCTTAAAAAACGTTTCATCAAGAATGGTATGGATCTGAAATAGTGGGAACTACCTATATGGACTGTCTCAATCGAGTAAAAAGTGCAGGGAAGATACGCGTGGGCGTCGTGATAGATGTCCCGGGGAGAAGTTATCTCAATCCTAAAACGAATAGAATGGAAGGGTTCGAAGCAGATTTAGGACGGCTCATCGCCAAAGAGCTATTTGGAGATGAGAATAAAATTGAGTTTGTAAAAGTTGACGGTAGACAAAAGGTATCTTTTATCAAAGAGGATAAGGTGGACATCTCTATATCTATGTTGTCGATCATAAAAGAGCGAGCGGAACTGATAGAGTTCTCGAAACCTTATTTCACTGATCGCGCAGCTCTTCTGGTTTTAAAAAACAGTTCGATCAAATCATTAGCCGATTTGAAAGGGAAAAGGGTTGGCGCAGTCGCAACGGGAGGCACGGCGCTCCGTTTTCAAACAGAGTTTCCAGATGCAGAAACGGTCTCTCTTGCAAATTCCGCAGAGGCAATTGAAGCCCTGAAAAGCCATCAGATAGACGCACTTACGGCAGTGAGTGTCCACTTAAAGCTGTTCCATTCTACTTTAAAAGATCGTGATAATTTTATCCTTTTGAGTACTGGAGAACACTTCACCCCACAAGATTTTGGAATAGGCGTCAAAAAAGGGTGCGCCGACCTGCTCGCGTTTATTAATGCTGCACTAGACAAATTCAAGGCGAGTGGAACCCTAGATAAGTTGCTTAAAAAGCATCATTGGACGTGAAAACGAGGAAAATTTATGCCGATAAAAATTACCAAATTTAATCACACGACGATTGCTGCGCCGCCGGGCGAGCAAAAAAAGGTGATCTGGTTTTACGAAGAGGTTCTAGGATTGGAAAGGCTCTTGCCACCTTCGATGCTGAGCGCTGCCTATGATATCTGGTGGTACAAGATTGGTGACAAGATTCTTCATGTGGATTTTGATCCTCCCTTTGTGAAAGTGGCGCACAATCGCCACATTGCAATCGAGGTTGAAGATCTCGAAGAAGCACGCAGACATTTTCATAAGTATAACATCGAAACGCGTGGCGATGTTGACGTGCCAAAATACTATCGTTTTCATGTCGATGACCCATTCGGAAATGGGATCGAGATTTTAGAAATTAAAAAGAAGAAGCGCCGCAAGGTGGCGTAATACCAGTTATCATCGAATCAGATCTTCTAATTTTTGGGATTCGGAATCCCTTTGAATCGCATGGCAGTTCCATAAAACCGCGTGTTTTCTCATGTTTGCTGGCAGGGATATCTAGAGAGAGATGGCGCCAGCTCCGGAGCTTAATGGGCATCATCCTCCGGTGGGATCCAGCCGTGCTTTTTAAGTAGAGAGTTCATCATTCCTTGGGTTTTGAATTTTGATAAAGCTTTGTTCACGAATTCAACGAGATCGGGACTTTTTTTCTTGATGCCAACAGCATATTCTTTAGCAGGAAAACGACCAGCTGTTCCCAAAATAGTATAACGCTCTTTGTCAGGCAAAGAATTCAACATAAGACTTAGATTGACGATCGTATTGGCTAATGCATCTACTCGGTGTTCATTTATTGCCTGGATCCCATCCGCCTTGCTTTTTACTTTGACAATTTGACCCTCTGTAAAACCTTCCTGTAAGCTTGGCAAAATAACGCTTGTTTCGACAACTGCTATTTTTTCCCCTTTTAAATCGGACTGCTGTTTTATTGGTCCGCCCTTAAGAACTAAAAGTGATACTTCATCGATAAAATAAGGATCTGAAAAATCGACTTGTGCAGCTCGTTCCTGGGTGATTGTAAATAGAGAAATCACAAGATCTTCTCGACTTTCTTTTAAAGAATTAACCCGCTCGTGTGCAAGGACCTCTACAAATTCAGCATGATTTTCACTTCCGAGGAGTTCTTTTGCAATTAAGCGAGCTAAATCGGCTTCGAAACCTTCAACTCTATTTGTCTTGGGATTCCGGAAACATATACCGGGCACGTCACCCGCAACAACACCGATAAGTAGTTTTCCTCTTTTCTTAATGCGCTCAATATTCGTCGTCATTTATTTATATATATCCCTTTTGAATTTGTTTGCAAAACGTGAATACCTGTTTCCAGACATCTACTTGAGCAGATGCTATGCAGGAAGGTATACCGCCCACGTCATAGGTATGAGTGAGCGGGAAAAGAATGCCTCTGCTTTGCGTTACAGTTGAGGGTGTAAAAGGAAGAGAAAAAAGAGAATGACCCGTGCCTTTGTACACGATGTGGTCGAACTGGTGCGGGAAGTTATTTTGGACCAATCGGTCAAACGCGATGCTTGATAAGATCGCAGAGCCTGCCTGACGATCGTCCAAAGCAGAGAGGAGAAGGATTGGGCCTTGGATTTTTTCAACCTTGGCGGAGGCTTGCTCGATCGTCTCGGGCGTGGCATCAAAAAGAGCTCCGAGGAAGATTCGAAGAAAGTAGGCGGTTTTTGCATTCGCCTCAGATGGGGGAGGAGCTACTACAGAAAGATAGGGAAGGGGCTTGCCTTGAAAAGAAAAGGTTGGCAACTTTTTTCTTTCAAACCCTTCGAAGTAGGTTGATTGGAAGTGGATACCTCTTCCGCAAATAGAAATGACAGCCTTGATCTCTGGAAAGTGCGATGCAATTAAAAGAGCCGCTGTGCCTCCCATAGAAAGACCCACAATGACGAGTTTTTTCGAATCTATGTCCTCCCGTTGTTGCATCCAATGAATTGCTTTTTTAAAGTACTCGAGAGGGATATTTACAAAGTCTTGAGGAAGAGAGGGAACTTTAAAATAGGCGAGCCCAAGAGCAGCAAATCCTTGATCAGCAAACTGTGCAACAATAGAATCTGAGGGATACCCACCATTACTTCCACCTAGGACAATCATTCCCGGAAAAGAACCTTCGCCTGCAGGAAGACAAAGATAGCCTACGATATCTTGTTCCTTGATGTCGATTTTTCGAATCTTGTGTTGAGTGACTGTTCGTTCGATACGCGTTTCGCAGCAGCGTGTTCCATCCGCCCGCTCCACGTAAAAGAGCGTGAT
>JBIOJU010000063.1:0-6284 GCA_044451165.1 Chlamydiales bacterium
TTCCCACTCCTTCTGCTCGGTGATCTCGGTGTGCTCGGTGTTTAAATTCTTGATTTCTCGCGCCCGCCCATACACATCTTCGACGCAAACAATATCATCTTCGCCGACTCCGGTACGGAGCCTTCGTTCATCACTCATCACTCATCGTTCATCACTTCTTTTTTTCCAGTAGTTACTTCCGTAGTCATACGTGAGCTCTTCCCCTTTTTTTATCCAAGATTTGGTGAGAAGGATGACGTGTACTTGATCGCCTGAAAGAACAGAGATCGGTTCTAGATTTGGATCTTTGCTGTGGTTGATGAAACGCGTGAGATTGCCCTGTTTTTCTGCATCGATGACAAAGGGAGTTTTTTCACCAATTGTATAGTCAAAACAGTAGTAGTTGCTCTTATCTTTCCACCATTTTTGTTTGCGCAACTCGCCAGTGTATTCACCAACATAGGTCATGGGAGCAAGATCGTGCAGTGCAAAGACACCATAGCCCATCTGGGGGTCGATCCATTGGATGAGAGCATCTAGTTCTCTCCCCTTTTCGATATCGTCTCCAAAAAGCACCCCTAGCCATTTCTGTTTACGCTCAAACTCCTCGCGTAGGACGGCCCGCAGACACAGCTTTTTCACTTTCTTCGAGATTTTTTCCGTGGAAAAGTGCAAATTGGGCAGAAACTTGATCTGCATCACGCGCTCAAACTCCTCAGTCGAATAGGTGCGTATTTCAGATTCATCCTGGTGTAAAACTTTATGAGATATTTGCTGCAATTTTTTTCGATCCTTCTGCTAATGTCCCCCTTATCTGGGGAAGTCATGAAAAACTATATTCTAGACGAGAGAGAAAAACCCACACCCGCCCTCCTGCAACTTTTACAACTGTGCGAGGTGCCTCATGAAAACACCCTTGAATCGATCATTGTACAAACGCAGATAAAATGGTGCCAGCTTGGAAAAGAGCGCTGGGAACTTGAAGAGCGATACCCGGAAAAGAAAGCGGAGGCGCTAACACTTCTCAAAAAACTGGGATGCATTGACGCGGTGCACCCGTCACAATCACATTACACCTATGGGATCCTGCTTGGCGCTTCTCGAGCAGGCATGCAGTCTCGTATCGAAACACTCATAGAAGAATGGAAAAAGGGCGTACGCTTTGATACGTTAATTTTGCTCACAGGAAAAAGACCATTGACTGCATGGGAAAATCCTACAGAGACTTTACAAACGGAAGCTGATCTTTTTCTAGATCTACTAGAGCATGCCGACCTTCCTCAGGAGTTAAAAAACAGCCCACGCATTCTCATCAATACTCCCATGCAAATAGCCAAAGGCGGTGCTGTGCGAAGGCCCAATGCTGCCGATACGATCATGGCGTGGCTCGACGAGTACCATCCAACGCCAGGCCCCTGCCTCATTTTTGCCAATCAACCATTTGTTGGCTATTTTGAAGCAGTTTTTAAAATCTTCCTTCCAGACACCTTTGCATATGAAGTCGTGGGAAAAAAGGCAAATGAGAATGCCCAGCTCGCCCTCTTCCTAGATAATTTAGCGCGCTGGCTCTATCAGGTTAGCATGGCGTTGTTGCATAAATCGGAAAAAATAACCACCGAGCGCACCGAGAACACCGAGATGAGCAAATAATAGGATGATCAGCGTGGTCATTCTGTCATCCTGCAATTTCCCCTCCTTCTGCTCGGTGCTCTCGGTGTGCTCGGTGGTTTAAGAATGGATTTATGCAACAAAGCCATCGTTCATCACTTCTTCTCTGCTTGTGTTTTAACTGTAAATTGCTATTCTGGTAGGCATGTCTATCGCATGGTTCTTTCTACTTCTTGCTGGTTTTTTTGAGATCTGCTTCACGATCGCGCTGAAATTTAGTCAAGGGTTCAGCAAGATCATCCCGAGTCTCATCACTGTGGTTTTTATCGTGCTTAGTTTCTTTTCCGTTTCACAAGCCATGAAAACAATCCCTATTGGCACAGCATATGCAGTTTGGGCAGGGATTGGCGCTGCGGGAACGGTCATCTGTGGAATCATTTTTTTTGGGGACTCTGCGCATATTGTGCGGCTGATCTCGATCTTTCTCATCGTGATTGGTATCGTTGGCTTAAAACTCGTTCACGTAGAATGATCTCCCTCGCCCTTATTTTAACGTTTAGATCTCTTCTGCTCGCTTTTTTCGAAAAAAATCGCAGAATGATCCACGCTCTCTTTACTTTTTTTTTCTTGTTAACACTTGTCGCCCTCGCAATGAATGGAGCAAGTAAAACTCATTACCTCCAACCTCTTTTTCTCGCATTCTCATCCCTTGGCGTTGCAATCAGCATTTTTTGGCGTCTCAAAAAAGGCGCGCGCTATCCGTTACTGAGATTTTTCTTTTTTCTCGGGTTCCTTCTGGCTGTTTCCCTTACCCTTGCCCTTGCAGGCTACTACCGCATTACAAGGGAAGCCCCCCTACTTCAAGTAGAGATTCCCGGGCAAAAGAAAGAAGATGGCTATCTCGTCGAGCTCCACACGATGGAGGGAGAACTGCTGGGTAAGTATCTCATCCAGGGGGATCTTGTCGCGCTACGCGCCAAAATCATCCGCACAAAGCCCCTGCTTCACTTTTTTGGTGTTTCTAATTTATGCAAGGTAGAGAGGATTTTTGGCTGCTATCAGGAAACCGCGGATGAGAGACGATTCTCCCACTCGGTAGAAGATCTTGCGGTGATGTCGACTCATCCTCTTTCAAGATTTTTTGAAAAGATCTGGGCGAACATTTTTTTCGAAAAAGAAGAAAGCCTCTGGGCTCAGAATGCGCTCATGCAAGCAAGTTTTTTTCCGCTTGTCGACTCGTCAGGAAAACCATTTCAAGGCAGTTTTTTTCTCACGCTCACACAAACCGGCATATCATCGAGGTAAGTCCATGCAAGTCATTGGATCATTCGGTCGTCTCTTCGGCGGCACGCTGCTTGTCACAGGGACAAGCCTTGGTGTCGGCATGCTCGCACTCCCTGTTGCAACAGCAGAAGGAGGCTTCTTTCCCTCTCTTGCGGTCTACATGGTCTGCTGGCTTTTCATGCTGGGGACTGGACTCCTGATTTTGGAGGCGTGCATCTGGATGCCCAAAGATGCCAATCTGATCACCCTCTCTCACCACCTTTTGGGACGCACAGGTAAACTCGTCTGCTGGGTCCTCTACCTCTTTCTCTTCTTCTCACTCATGGTCGCACACTTAGCGGGAGGAGGAAGCGTCTTTCAACAACTGACAGCAAACGTGTTCAGCTCCTGGAGCAGTATCCTTCTCTACCTTCTCCTCTTTTCTCCCATCGTCTTTTTAGGAACCAGATGGGTAGACCGATTAAATATCATTCTGATGATAGGAGCCCTCTTTACCTACCTCTTTTTCATAGGAAGCTCTTTTCCGCATTTACAGGGAGAGCTGCTTCTTTCATCCAATTGGATAAAAGCGTGGGGTGCACTTCCTATTGTATTTACTGCTTTTGGCTATCAGAGTTTGATTCCGACGCTCATGACCTACATGAACCGTGAAGTGAAAAAGGTGCGCCTCTCAATCATTCTGGGCACTTCCATTCCTTTTGTGATCTATGTGGTCTGGGAACTTTTAATCTTGGGACTTGTTCCTCTTGAAGGGTCGCACGGGTTAAAAGAGGCACTTCGGCTAGGACAGAGCGCTATCTATCCGCTCAAGGAGCATGTGCAAAATCCTGCTCTTCTCACCATCGGCCAGGCGTTTGCATTTTTTGTCCTGACAACATCATACGTCGGCATTGCCATCGCATTTGTCGACTTTCTTGCAGATGGATTTAAAGTTCCCAACCGCGGCTGGTACAAAGTAGGGATCTGTGCAACGATCTTTATTCTTCCCACACTCATCGCGCTTATCGACCCAACAATCTTTATTCAGGCGCTAAATTACGCAGGAGGCATTGGTGTCGCCCTTCTTTTGGGCGCACTACCGATCCTGATGGTCTGGAATGGAAGATATAGAAAAGGTCTCTCTCTAAAAGGTCAGCAACTGGCGGGAGGAAAGCCCCTACTCGTGGTGATGGGGCTGTTTCTAGTCGTGGAGCTTGCGATTACGCTGTTGTAACGCTTACACATCTGCCAGAAGTGTGTATCCAGGTTCAACGTACACACGGAAGCCTTGTTTATCTTCTTCCCTCTGCACGTATTGTTTGTGGGGCATTTCAGACGTTGTAGCACACTCTTCTGCTTGGCTCGGAGTTGTACTCTGCGTGGTCGTTGGAATGAAACTGCTAGCGTATTGGACATATTTTGCGCCTGCAGCAATTTGTGGATAGTTGGTGTAGATCTTGTAAGCAACGAATGCGATAGGAATCGCGGCAGTAAAGAGAGCACCCGCTACAACACCTGCCGTGTAGGTCACAGCTACAGGTGCAAGATACCCCGTTGCAATAGCAAGCAGTACTGCTTGTGCTTTACGGTTGGTTTCCTTTTCAGAGGGATTCATCTGTCCAAGCGCTCTGTAATATACTGGGAGCGTCAAACCTGCTGCCCCGCCTGTGATCACACCGACGCCTGTTGCGTAACCGAGAGCGCCACCAACGGCTGCCCTCACGCAATTTGTATGTTCAAACACATTTTTTAAAATACCCATAATTAACTCCTATCAACTAGTAACAATGAATTTGTTATCAAAGTGAAACTAGTTTAATAAAAATATGAATATTTATTCAAGTAATAAAAAGAATAATAAATTGTAAATTAAATTTTTTAGTTTACAGAAGCGAGCTTTAATCGGTTCATTAAAGCTAGATCTTTTTGCATTTGGGGATCACAGAAGACCAGAATCTCCTCTTGCTGCTCCTGGTCGCTCTTGCGTAGAAGAGTGTAGAGGGTCTGTTGGGTGAGGAGGTGCGCCCTGGGGCCCAATACTCTCTTATCGCCTAGCAACATCCTCTTATATGCAGCGGAACGTTTGAGATGCTTTAAAAGCTCTTCTTTGGACTCAAAAAGATACAGTTTTGCTTTTGGAGCATAGTGGCGATAGAGTAGTCCAGGAGAAGCTGGTTTTTCACCTGCTTTTTTCGAATAGACTTCAACTTTGCGTCCGATCAGATGCGCAATCTCTTCGAGCGTCACCAGGCCTGGACGCAGAACGACGGGTGTTGCGCCCGCTAAATTGACGACTGTCGATTCAATTCCTCCTTTGCAGCTTCCCCCATCGAGAACGGCCGCAATCTTCCCGTCAAAGTCTTCAAGAACATGTTGAGCAGATGTGGAACTGGGCTTACCGGAAAGATTTGCAGAGGGTGCAGCTAAAGGCTCGCCTACTTTTTCAATCAGCTCTCTTGCAACAGGGTGTTGAGGCATGCGAATCGCAACTGTATCGAGGCCTGCCGAAATAGAGGCTGGAACCGTCCCGGCTCGTTTCAAGACAACAGTCAGTGGCCCTGGCCAAAACCGCTTCGCAAGCAGATAAAACTCCTCGGGAATTTCACGCGCTAAGCGTGCGACATCGTCTGTGTTTGAAATGTGCACGATAAGCGGGTTGTCATGCGGCCTTCCTTTGGTCGAGAAGATCTTTGCAATCGCCTCGTTATTGGAAATGGGTGCGCCTAGTCCATAAACGGTTTCGGTAGGAAATGCGACCAGTTCCCCCCTTCGCAAAAGAGTCGCTGCCCGCTCTATCTCCTCGGGGGAAAGAACAACTGTTTTCACTTGCTAATGACCCAGAAAAAGGTAAAGGCGATCGCCACTTTTGCTCCCACTGCCATCAGAATTCTATTGAAATGCCGATCGACAAAAGGCTTAATTTTTCCTCCCCACCTGTTCATCATCTCTGCAATGAAAAAGAAACGAAGTGAGCGGGCTAGAAAAACAAAGAGAAGATAAGAGGAAAGAGTGAGCTGACAAAAGCCAGCCGAAATTGAGATGGCTTTAAACGGCACCGGAAGAAGACTTCCAAAGAAGACCGCCCAGTGCTGGTAGTTTGTGTAATGATTGATCAGCTTATCGAAAAACTGTTGAGAGATGAGATGGCTGGTCACAAAGGAGCCAACGGTATCCCATAAAAGATAGCCGATGCCGTAGCCTATAAGGCCGGTGATCACAGAAGCAACGGATGCTGTCAGCGCGTAAAGATACCTGCGCTGCGGATTTTCCATACAAAAGAGCATGAGAAGCCCGTCAAAAGGGATGAACAGCACGAGCTCCAAAAGAAAGACGAGCCCAAGCCAGAGGGGTGCCATCGTGGATGTGGCTTTCTGGGCGGCCCAGTCGTAAATGCGTCTTGCGGGTTTAAAAAACATATTTTTTAAAAGAATAAA
>JBIOJU010000064.1:0-6264 GCA_044451165.1 Chlamydiales bacterium
AGACCTAGAAGAATTGATCTCCCGGGCAGCGGCTGCTTAAAAAATCCTAAAGTCGAGTCTGTGCTCTCTGTGGTAAAATCTTTTCCATCCCCGTACGTTTTGCAGTCTGTTTGGTCTTATTGTTTTTGGAGCTGGATCATGTCCTTGAGGATATTGACGGCTTCGGTCATTTGGAGATCGTCAACGCCCCAGTTCTCTTTTTTCTGGAGAACTGTATCTGGCTTGAGACTGTTTAGGAAAAGTTTGAAATTTTTGTCGTGATCTAGGCGAAAGGCGGAATTCTGTTTGAGGGTGGGGCAGAGCTTAGCCCAGAGAGAGTGTCCAGGCTGAAGCTGGGGCATCGCTCGTCTTTCCCACCAATGCTCTTTCTTTTTGTCCGCTTCCGAGAGGGGCTCGACATAGGCGGAGGGAAGCCGGTCGTTTTTCAAGGGATATTCGAGATAGCGCTCTCCGATCTTATAAATAGAATAAGGAGTTGGCACGACAATATCGGCTTGGACCCCCTCAATTTGCGTCGATCTTCCCGACACAGTGTAATATCTTCCCACGGTGACTTTAAAAAATGCGCCCGATCCTCTTTCTGTTACGTTTTGATATTGGATAGAGCCTTTGCCGTATGTCCGCTCATCGCCGACGACAAGCGCGGTTCCATAATCTTGCAGAGCCTGAGCGACAATTTCCGCAGCAGAAGCAGATGCTTTTGAAGTGAGCACAAGAAGCGGCCCAGTATAATAGACTCTGCCATCGAGATCGCGCAGGTATTGGAGCTCCCCATGGGCATATTTGGAAATGACAATGACTCCGCTGGTGATAAAAAGTCCTGCGGTTTTCACAGCTTGGCTAAGAAATCCTCCAGAATTTTCCCGAAGATCTAACACGACGCCCAAGATCTTGCCTTTACCCTTTAATTTTTTTAACGCTTCACGCATGTCCCTCTCGCAACTTGAACCCTCGTCGCTCTCATAAAACGCAGGGAGAACAAGTTTAGCAATCAGCCCGTCTCCATATGGCTCTTCGAAAGCCTGGAGCCTCTCGTTTTGCATGACGATTTTTTCGCGCTGCAAGGGAACGCGCACCTTTTTTTCTCCACTCTTTTCATCCGTTCGGCTTACTCCTAGGGTGACCTCTTTTTTTCCATTTCCTTTCATGCGCTCGAGGACCTCTTCGTAAGAAATATCGCGGATAGATTTTCCGTCTATTTCGACGAGGAGGTCTCCCGGTACGATCTTTCCAGATCGATGAGCGGGACCGCCCTCAATCAGCTCTACAATAAGGACGCCATCGATATCCTCTCTGAGTACCACCCCGACACCTTCAAACTGCTTCTCTAAACTTGCACGCATCTCGAATGCCTCCTCCGGACTGAAAAAGGCGGTATGGGCATCTAAACTGCGGGCCATCGATTTTAGGATGTGTAGGGCTAAAAAGTGGTCTTTCTTATCATTCGAAAGGTAGGTTGATTCAAAACGGCGCAGCTTCTTTTCTAAAAAGGAAAAAATTTGTGAGCGCCGCTCTGCATTCCACTGACTGCCCCCTTTTCCTGATTTTTCACTCGCAAGAAAACGTGCCAGTCGCTTGCGCATACGATCTTTCAGTTGATCAGTATTCGCGGCATACTGCCCATAAGATTCACCAACAGTCGCCTGAACTTCTCCATTTAAGATCAGTTCTCTTTCAACCTCTTCTCGCACCTCTCTTGCCCGTTCGATCGACTGGCCAATGAGCTTGCCGAGCTGTGCATAAATAGAAAAATCGTCGTGAAAATACCCCTCAACCACCTTCTGCACCATTTTTTCGGAGAGTTCAAAAAAAGGCTTGGCTTCGTCCATGAGCAGATAACACTTTTCACTATCAAATTGTTCAATAAAAAGTTTAAAAGAACGCTTAATGATCAATGGAGAAAGCTCTTTGAACTCCACATGGTAATTCAACATCTCTTGCATCGTCTGTCTTATATCTGTTTTCGATAAAGCGCCCGGAATGGCAAAGCCGGCCTTGGCGACAAGAAGCGCACATGCAAAAAATAAGAAAAAAAGAGTCCTGGCTGGTATTTTCATAACCCTTATTTATACCGATAAATTTATTTCATACACCTGTTTTCTCGCATCTCATGCATCTTCTTAGGAATTGCTTTTGCAAATAATTCACTATGAATATATAGTCGCTCCATACCTTATATTTTTAGGAGGAGAAAGCCTCAAGATGCCCACAATTAATCAGCTCGTTCGTCAAGGTCGCCAGGTAAAGAAGCGACGAAATAAATCTCCTGCACTGCAATATTGTGCGCAAAAACGGGGAGTCTGTCTCCAAGTGAAGACAAAAACTCCCAAAAAACCAAACTCTGCACTTCGTAAAGTTGCTTGGGTCCGCCTTTCTAACGGCCACGAAGTGATCGCCTATATCGGAGGAGAAGGACACAACCTGCAAGAGCACAGTATCGTGCTTGTTCGTGGTGGTCGCGTAAAAGACCTTCCCGGCGTTCGCTACCACATCGTTCGTGGAGCACTTGACTGCGCAGCTGTGAAGGACCGCAAGAAAAGTAGATCAAAATATGGGGCTAAACGGCCTAAGTAACTAAACTTATTCAAAAAAGGTAGAACACATGTCACGCAGACGTCGCGTCAGTAAGCGGCAAATTGATCCGGATCCAGTCTATGGAAGCCATATGATCTCCAAGTTTGTCAATAAGGTCATGCAGGGCGGCAAGAAATCAACCGCGCAAAAGATCGTTTATGGCGCGCTTGAAAAATTTGTCAAACGCGTGAAGGCTGAAGATCCACTTGCTGCTTTTGAACAAGCTCTAGAAAACGCAAAGCCCTCTCTGGAAGTAAAATCTAGAAGAATCGGCGGCGCAACATACCAAGTTCCAGTCGAAATTGCTGCAGATCGACGCACCTCTCTTGCCTGCAAATGGATCATTACACACGCCCAAGATAAAGTGGGCCGCTCGATGGAAGAGGGTCTCGCATCAGAACTTGCAGACTGTTTCCAAAATCAGGGCACGACGATCAAAAAGAAAGATGACATGCATCGCATGGCAGAAGCTAACCGTGCTTTTGCGCACTATAAATGGTAAAAAGGAAAAGGATAGGAATAGGGAATGGCAAAGAAGCGACCTGAAACCGACAAGTTAGAGAATGTACGCAACATCGGCATCATGGCCCACATTGATGCTGGGAAAACAACGACTACAGAGCGCATTCTTTTCTATTCTGGAAGACTCCACCGCTTAGGCGAAGTGCATGAGGGTGCTGCAACCATGGATTACATGGAGCAGGAGAAAGAACGGGGCATCACGATCACCTCAGCATCAACGACTGTTTACTGGAAAGACTCCAAGATTAATATCATCGACACTCCTGGTCACGTCGACTTTACTATTGAAGTCGAACGCTCATTGCGCGTCTTGGATGGCGCTGTGGCTGTATTCGATGCAGTTGCCGGCGTACAACCACAATCCGAAACAGTCTGGAGACAGGCTGAGCGCTACCGCGTACCACGCATCGCCTTCATCAACAAAATGGATCGAGTCGGAGCCGACTTTTTCATGAGCATACAATCGATGCGCGACAAATTGGGAGCCAACGCTCTTCCAGTCCAGTGTCCGATCGGCGCTGAATCTGATTTCAAAGGAATGGTCAACCTCGTCACGATGGAAGCCTACCTCTTCCTCGACGAGACGCTTGGTGCGAAATATGAAGTCGCTCCAATTCCTGAAGACCTTGTTGACAAGTGCAACGAGATGCGCGCCCAGATGCTCGAAGAACTGGCGACTGTCGACGAGTCCAATGAGTCTTTCATGATGAAAGTTCTCGAACACCCTGAGCAGCTCACAGAAGAAGAGATCCACGCGGCGATCCGCAAAGGGGTAGTGAGCAATAAACTCACGCCAGTTCTCTGCGGCACCGCCTTTAAAAATAAAGGGATTCAGCCCCTGCTCGATGCTGTAGTGCATTGGATGCCCTCTCCTCTTGACCGTGGAAACATCAAAGGTATTAACATCGACACAAATGCTGAGATGGAGCTTGTCCCAGACGATAGCGCTCCTCTTGCTGCACTTGCCTTTAAGATCATGTCTGACCCCTATGTTGGAAGACTCACCTACGTGCGCATCTACTCTGGAACATTGTCTAAAGGCACCAGCCTCATCAACACGACTAAAGACAAAAGAGAGCGGGTCTCAAGACTTCTTGAGATGCACGCCAACCAGAGAAAAGACCGAGATGATTTTTTCACCGGTGACATTGCTGCTTGTATTGGTCTGAAGTACACCAGCACCGGCGATACACTTTGCATTGAAGACAATCCCCTTCTTCTTGAGAAGATGGATTTCCCCGAGCCAGTTATTTCGATGGCGATCGAGCCCAAATCCAAGGGCGACCGTGAAAAACTTTCCATCGCGCTTGGCTCTCTCTCCGAAGAAGACCCCACTTTCCGTGTACAGACCAACGAAGAGACTGGTCAGACGATCATTGCGGGAATGGGAGAGCTGCATCTTGAAATTTTGCGCGACCGCATGTTCCGCGAGTTTCACGTTGAAGCAAACGTAGGAAAACCCGAAGTTGCCTACAAAGAAACAATTACGATCGCAGGTGAAACTGAGACAAAATATGTTAAGCAGTCTGGTGGTCGTGGGCAGTATGCGCACGTTTGTGTTGAGATTGAACCAAATGAGAAAGGCAAAGGCAACGAAGTCGTCAGCAAAATTGTGGGCGGCGTTATCCCAAAAGAGTACATCACGCCTTGTATCAAAGGGATTGAAGAGGGACTTACAACGGGTGTTCTTGCAGGATATTCGCTTGTCGATGTCAAAGTAGCGATCACCTATGGTTCATACCACGAGGTCGACTCGAGCGAGATGGCCTTCAAAATTTGCGCTTCGATGGCTGTAAAAGAAGCAGCACGCAAGTGCAGACCTGTTCTTCTCGAACCGATCATGAAAGTGGTCGTGACAACCCCCGAGCAGTTCATGGGTGATGTGATCGGCGACCTTAACAGACGTCGCGGTAAAATTTTAAACCAGCAGACACTCAAAACTGTCGTCGAAGTGGAGTCGGAAGTTCCTCTTAGCGAAATGTTCGGCTATTCGACGCAGCTCCGTTCAATTAGCTCTGGTCGTGCTACCTACACGATGGAGCCGAGCCACTTTGAGCGCGTTCCAACAAAAATCCAAGATGAAATTGTGAAAAAGTAGAAGGACTATGGCAAAACAGACAAAAAAGAAGATAAGAATCCGACTCAAGGGCTATGACCAGCGCGTCCTCGACCGGTCAACTGCGGATATCGTTGAAACTGCAAAGCGCACAGGCGCTCGGATTGCAGGTCCGATCCCCCTTCCCACTAAACGAGAAGTTTTCACTGTTCTTCGTTCACCGCACGTCGACAAAAAATCGCGTGAGCAGTTTGAAACACGCACATACATTCGTATGCTTGACATTCTCAATCCCACACCCGACACGATCGACAAATTGAAAATTTTGCCCGTCGCAGCTGGCGTCGATATCAAGATCAAAGCTTAAGAAGATAAAAAAAGTTACCCACAGAGGTAAGAGAGATATTGTTCTTTCTTTCTCTGTGGTGTCTTGTCTCTGTGGTAAAAAATCTCTTTAACCAATGTTTTGGTCCCATGCAACCAAAAATTATTGAAACCAAGCGCCTCATCCTTCGTCCATGGCGAGCGGAAGATTTTGAGCCATTTGCTGCGATAAATGCAGATCCGCGTGTGATGGAGTATTTCCCTGCAACTCTCACGCGCGAAGAGAGTGATGCGTATACCAAACGCATTGCACGCGAACTTGAGGAGCGCGGGTGGGGTTTGTGGGCGGTTTCTGTACGAGATGGCGCACCCTTCATCGGATTTATCGGTCTTGCACCTGTCCAATTTACAGCTCACTTCACACCTGCCGTCGAAATCGGATGGAGGCTTGGTTATGAATTCTGGGGAAAGGGCTATGCAACTGAAGGGGCACGAGCTGCACTGCGTTACGGCTTTGATGTATTAAACCTGGAGAAGATTGTGTCATTCACCGCCGCTCAAAACATGCGCTCGAGAAAAGTCATGGAGAAGATCGGCATGCACCATAATCCAGCAGACGATTTCGACCACCCAAGACTTCCTGAGGGTCATCCCCTCAGGCGGCATGTGTTGTATCAGCTTGCGCGTCACTCTTCGTAGAGCTCTTCACCAAAGACTTCCTGCAGAAAATTTCTGATGAGAAGCATCGCGCGGCCTGCTGCAACGGGGTTGTAGAGCATGCCCTTTTC
>JBIOJU010000065.1:0-6260 GCA_044451165.1 Chlamydiales bacterium
ACCCATAAGGTGCAGCTTTTTTTTCCATTGCAAACACTCCATTCGGTAACAGTGCAAGAAAGAATACACAAACGAAAACCTTCAAAAAACGCATAGAAAAATCCTTGATTTCTCCAATAAAGCATGAATCTTCGTGGTCTTTCATTCAACAACTACCTAGTTAAGGAGGACAATCTAGTTCACATTGTATGCATTGTCTCAAAAATGGTATACTTGCTCCTAAAATAAAGAAAACTTATGACAATTACTAGAATACCATTTCAGCATCAACTGTGCGTGTTTTCATACTTGGATGAGCGAGATCTCCACTTTGTGTGGCGATCATCCAAAAAACTGCAACCTCCAGCGAGTGACCATCGTCTTTGGAGGCCATTTCTTGAGAAGAGATGCATCCGCCTCGATGCTCCTGACTATCACAGACGCATCACCGAATATTTTAAGAGATGTGGTGAGGTGTTTCGGAAATATTTTTCGGACTCATATCCGCGCGCTTTATCCGCATGCAAACAAGAGTTGCAGACGCGTCAATATCTCATCGATAAACAAGGTCAGCGGGGCAACGGCATTACTCTCTCAGAGGGCCGTTATGGGGAGCTTACGACGCAACACCTCGATATATATGACATTTTCGCAAAATTTGTTCATAACAACACAAATAGTGCAAAACATCCTTTAGACCTTATTTTTTATGAATGTCTGAACCAACACCAAACAAGTTCACGTTGTGCCGATAATATGCGTTACTTGTTAGCTTTAGGTTTGGATCCAACTAAGCAACTTACACATTCGAATGATGGCCCTTTAGAACACACACTAAGACAGCGGCCACATGATCTAGAAACATTACAAGTTTTATGGCAATATCCAGCATCCAATCCCGCAATTATTGAGCGCCGCAAAGCAAGCTTACCACGGCTTCTCAAGTTTGCTGCACAAATTGGCTCTCGGGACACGTTTCAATTTATCTGGTCTCTTTACCCATACCCTATTCCCGCATCTAACTCATTAGGCGACTGTGACACATTAGGAAGGGTCTTCTTCAACAGAAATTTGGCATCGGACGGCGAGATTATCAAAACCCTGCTTGATGCGAAAGCCGAAATCAGTGAAGACCATCCTGTTTGGGATGATGCTGCTTCTTTTCTACATCACCATGGCATGGCTTGGATACGTGGCAGTTTCAACTGCGCTCTTCTTCAATACTGCGCGCCAGCGACTATGCAGCTCTTGCTGGATGCAGGCGCAAAACCCAATGCTACTGTGATTGAGAATGATCGCCCTATTTTAGGGAGTATTGATACTGCACTTTACTCGCCTACAATAGCTAGCGGACAAGTACCTAGCTGTGATTGTATCAGGTGGCTGCTCTCATTAGGTGCACCCTTATCCCGGCCTTGTCCAGAATGGCCTGGAACTGTGCAATTTGCTCGTAACTCCCATGTTCCCTATGAAATCATGCAGCTTCTTGAAGAGGCAGCGCGCATCCAATTTGGTGCGGAAGAAAAAAAATCCTCGCCTCCACCAAGCGGAGATGCTGCAGAACCAGTTGCTCCGCAAGAGATGCCGCCCATCGCAGCTGTAGAACCAATGGCACAACCTCTGCCAGAACCAGAAGTGATTGTTCTGGCACCGGCCGCCGTTGCAAATCCGCTTCCTTCTTCTCATCATCTCGACCAGCCGCAAAATCGGGCGCAAGACTCGGAGCCTAGTCTTTTTGAACAACTCCTTCCGCAGTGGCTGTGGAGAATACTCCAGCCCATTGGTCAATTTATCAATTCACTCTTCTCTAGAATTATGCGCGGCGCTTAAAGCTGTTTTACGAATAGTCGACAAGGCGGCTGATTTTCCCCGACTTAAATTCAAAGATCGAGACACCTTTAAGTTTCAGGATTGCTCCTTTTTTGGCTCCGTTTGGCAAATCTTGCGCAAGAGTTGCGGTAAAATCGACTTCGATAGCGGCTTTGTCTGCATCGATAATCCAGTTTGTAACCGTCTGTGACCTCAAAGAAAAAAGTGTTCTACTTTGCTGTGCCAAATTTTCCAGCTCTTCTTTTCCACGCGTCGTAATCACAACAGAGCCGTTTGTCACTTGTTGAAATATGCACTCATCGGAAAAAAGCTCGAGCATGGATTGGATGCTGAAGTTGTTGTAGTGCTCGATGTAGTCTTCGATGATTTTTTTCATTTTAATCAGATATAAACAATGGTGTTTTCATTTGCGCGGACCCAAGCACAACTTGTTTTGTTTTTTTCGTGATAATAGGTGGTACCATGACTGGCGGGTTTATAATGTTCACAATCGACGCACCAGAGGATTCTGTTACCAGAACCGTCGTACAAGCCTCTCGTTCCCAGTGTTCGTGCAAGCAGGCTAAAGGTCTTGCGAAAAAGCTCATCGTGGCGGCCCTTGGTCATGAGTGCTTTATATAATTCTTCCTCTTGCGTTTTGCAGCAGTCGAGTGAGCATTTCAAGTCTCTGTTTCTTTCTGGTTTTGGATGAACATAAGATTGCAAAAACATAACCCACACATAGGAGGATTTTTTTACTCGATAGATTTTGACAGCAAAAAGTAGATGCAAAGCCTTGTAGTTTATGCGCCTGTCATAAGTAATAAGGCGCTTACCTCCCAATTCATGTTCCAACGCCTGAAACCAGATTCGACTACCACTTGGATTGAAAAAAAACTTTCTAAAAAACCGGCAGGTTAATTCAAATCGTCTCAATTCATCCCCAGTGCAAAAGCTGAAGATTTCTTGCAGAATAGCCGCGCTACAATTCCTGATCGGTTCCCGGGCAACGCTAGGTTTATCAAGGAAAGATGCTATCGACATAGTGACTAGTCTCTTTTAATCAGCTGGTGCCACTCGATACACGGCGAGGCAAACTCTTCCTCGGTGTGGGTCGACCAGCCGGGAATGGAGGAGATGAGAATTTTTCCGTGTTCGTTTAGCTTGAGGAATTTTTCGTGGTCTTTAGAGATTGTGACATTTTGAGAAAAGGAGCGTTGCAGTTCGAGATCGCGCAGGAGCGTTTTGAAGCGCATGGCAAAGGTGTTTGTCGTAGATGGCGTGGTTCTCCAGTGGCACGATTTTGTGTGGAAGATTTTCGATTGGAGAGTGGAATACGCGGGGTGAAAGTATTTATCACGATGGTCGTAGAGAGTGACATAGTCTGCCTCTGGAATTGCGAATCCCTCACGTAGTATCTCTACCCATCCCTTCCGGTGGAGATAATCATCTTCGAGAAAGTAGATGATGGTATCTGGATGGAGATCCAACTTGGAGACGTGATCCAGCAGACGTAAAAAAGATCCTGCTTCGCTTCCCTCTGAAATTTCAATCACAGGAAACTGGCTCTGCAATTTGACAAAATGGGTTTGTGTGGCTGGACGAAACGTGTCGAGAAAAAATGTCAGGTTAACAGAAGCGTCTTGTGTGGTTTGAAGGAGATTGTTGAAACAGACTTCGCGCGAGATCGCGGTGAGCCTCTTCTTATGCGCACTAATTGTTGAAAAGTGGCAGTGTCTGACAAAAACCTCGATCTTCCTCTCTTTCTTTGCAAACAAACTACCTAGCATAAATCATCCTTGGTTCACGCAAAGATCGAAATAAAACACCGAGCACACCGAGAGTACCGAGATGAAAAAACAATCTGGTGATCTTGCTATTTTCTTCTCCTCTTCGCGGCTCTCGGTGTACTCGGTGGTTGAAATTGGATCTCTTATACCAAATTCAAAATCTTCATCACTTCTTGGCAGATGGCGCGCGCTTCAGGAAAGCTGAGCACCTGGAGTGCCGTCTTGAGGTCAAACCATCTTCCTTCGCGGATCTCTTCAGGCTGTAATTTGGGCACTCCCTCTACAATTGCAGGAAAGTAGCTCACGCGTTTTGAGATGAGCTTTCCTCGGCGCTTAAATTGGTAATTTTCGATAAAGGGGATTTCACGCACAAGAGAAACAAGCGTAAGGCCGGTCTCCTCTTGGAGCTCGCGTTTTGCTGTATCAAGAGGGTTTTCCCCCGGGGTACTATGCCCTTTGGGGAAACTCCAATGACGTCCGGCTTTATGAAGAATGAGAAAAATTTTCCACGTTCCACTCTCTTGCGAAAGGGGAACGATGCCAAAAGACTCCTCTAGGATCATTGGTATGCCGTGAAGAGAAGTGAGGAGTTGTGCCCACCAAATCCAAAAGAGTTGGAGAGTGCAACATTGACAGTGTGAGGTTGTGCAACATGTGGCACCAGATTGAGATCCGCCAAAATTTCCTCTGGCTCGTGCAGATTACGCGTTGGATGCAGCATGCCCGTGAGAATTGCTTTGATGGTTGCGATCGCTTCGATTCCACCAGCTGCACCGAGGCAGTGACCTGTCATCGATTTGGTTGCATTGATCTTGATCTCTTTGAGAGAAGGCCCAAAGATTTTTCTCAAAGCATCAATTTCGCAGAGATCGCCGGCAATCGTTGAGGTCGCATGGGCATTGATATAATTGACCGCGTCGGGTGAAATTTGCGCATCGCGGAGCGCATTTTCGATGCACATCGCAACACCTGCTCCATCTTCTCGAGGGCTGGTCATGTGGTGCGCATCACAGGAGATCGCGCCGCCCAAATACTCTGCATAAATTGTAGCTCCTCGTGCAAGCGCATGGTCCAAACTTTCTAGGAGGAGCACACCCGCACCCTCTCCCATTACAAACCCGTCACGCTTTTTATCCCATGGGCGAGAAGCGGTTTGCGGTGAGTCGTTCTGCTCGGAGAGCGCTTTACAGGCGACAAACCCTGCAAGACCAATAGGATTAATCGGAGATTCTGCTCCGCCGCAGAGCATGATGTCTGCTTCACCGTTTTGAATGTGCTTGGCAGCGGCATAGATGCAATAATTTGAGGTGGCACATGCGGTCGAGATCGAATAGTTAGGGCCCATGAAGCCGAGGTCGATCGCAAGGAGGGCGCCCGCCATGTTGGTGATGATATAGGGAACAAAAAAGGGTGTGATGCGCTTATAGCTCTGTTTGAGAAGCGTTTCTACTCCATCGAGAAAAACAGACATGCCGCCCATTCCAGAGCCGATCAAAACGCCTGCGCGTTTCTTATCGATGCCATTTAAGGCGTCGGCCGCAAGAAGTCCGCCCATCTCTAATGCTTTTTTTCCTGCTACCATGGTGTAGCGGATAAAAGGATCGACGCGTCTTGCCTGCTTTTTATCGATATAAATGCCGGTGTCAAAATTCCGAATAGCTCCGGCAAAACGGGTAGGATATTCCGCGCACGGGAACTCTTCGATGGGTACAATCCCACTCTCGCCGGCTAAAAGCTTCTCGTAGAATTGATCTACGTCTGAACCAAAACAGGAGACTAGCCCCATTCCAGTTACAACAATACGTTTTTTTGTCATGTTCTCTTTAGTAATAAAAGACATATGATAACGAAATTAGGCGCTTTACGCAAGGCTAATTTCGGAAGAAATTAAGTTAACTTGCTGAGCCATAGCTACTTATGTTTATTGAAAGCTCCACGATCTCTCCAGCTTTCCAGAGCTCTTCCAAATGATATTTTTCTCTTACACCGGGTGCAAAAAGATGGATCATCAGATCCATGTAATCAAGAACTACCCAATCCCCATACTCAAGTCCTTGAACATAAGAAGGTTTTTCTCCGATTTTGGCAAGAGCTTCCTCCACTGCGGTAGCAATTGCGATCACATGACGATCCACACTTCCTTCTGCTATGACTACAAAATCCGTGATGGTCTTAAGTCTTCGTAAATCTAAGGCTAAAATATTCACCCCCTTCTTATCATAAATGGCTTGTGCAATGATATTTAGGAGATCTTGGGGATCATGTGGCATTGTACAACTTTTTTTGGTTAATAAATTTTAAAACCTGTGCAGGAAGAAGATGGCCGCAAAATAGACCTTGCCTTAGTCGTGCCCGAATTTCCGTGCTGCTGATCTGCATGAGCGGAATGGTCACAAGCCCGGCTTCGATGATGGGAATAAAAGCAGGTGGTAGAACAGGCAGCTCGCCTACGCGACTGCCGGTGAATGGCGGAGCCATGCGCAGCAGTTGGTCGATCTCCTTCCACTTTGAAAGATGTGCAAGAGAGTCTTGTCCCAAAATCAGATGTAGCTCGCTCTCGGGATTCTGCAAAAAACGGACCGTGTCGATTGTGTAAGAAGGCGGAGGACGATTCAGCTCATAATCGAGAAGCGAGAACTGCTCAATTCCCTCTATTGCAGCCTCGACCATTTTCAACCGATC
>JBIOJU010000066.1:0-6230 GCA_044451165.1 Chlamydiales bacterium
AAGCAGCCTGATTGGGTGCTAATGAGGAGTTATTTGTCTCTACGTAACCTGCTCCGGTAGATTCAAAAAAAATTACCATCTCTTTCACAACTTCATAATTGCGATCTTGAGCCTTTTGATCCGCAACAAGAACAATAGGAATACGATTTTTCAAGCTATATTCCATAAGAAGTTGCGTGACCCAGAAGCCAGGTAAGCATTGCAATCCTCTGTAATTTATGGAAAATGACCTGGAAACCATTACTTGATTTACTAAGCAGAATTGATCGGCTATCTTTTGGATAAATTCGACAGACTTTCTGGAAATGTTTTCTCTCGACACTCTCACAAGTTCAGTAGCAAAAACACGACTTGCTGGAGCAACTTCTCTAAGTTTTTTTTCATCCGTTGACTCGCGAAAAACTAAAGGGAGCTCTTGCGTTGCCTCTTTGGCTGTTTTTATTTTTGTAAGGATAAATGATTCTAACAAAAATATCTCTTCTGGCAGTATCGGCACCTCGACTTCCTGTGTTTTCAGAAAATTTGTCAAGGAAATGGGTGTATAATCAATGCCATTATTGAGAAGATACGAAACCTTTTCTTTAACCCTCGTAATATTTTTCAATTTTTCATCGCTGTTAACAGATAAAGTCGAGAACATCAAAGCTAACTTTACTGCTCTAATTTGGCAGGCATTTTCCCCAACAAGAGAATCAAACTTTTTAAGATTTCCCATTCGCCATGCTTCCACAGCCTGCTCCGCTGCAGTTAGAAGCAGGAAATATTCTCGCAAGGCATTTTTAGGCCTGTCTAAACCTTTAGCTTTTGCATCATATGGTAACACATCGCTTAAGAGATGCCACGCTTCCGAAGTATTATTTTTCATAGAGCTACGGATAAAGGCTGAAGGATGAAACAAAGAAAGAAGGTGGGAAAGAGCATTTCACTCTTTCTTACTTTCATCCTTCAGCCTTTAGCCTTCAGCCTTTTTTTATTACCAGCTAGATTTGACGACGCCAGGAATCATTCCCATGCGTGCCATCTCGCGGAAGCAGAGACGAGAGAGTTTGAATTTTCTGAGAAACCCACGCGACCTGCCTGTGAGTTGGCAGCGATTGCGCAGGCGAACAGGCGAAGAGTTGCGCGGCATTTTATTGAGTGCCCTTTGCGCCTCTAGCTTTTCTTCGGGGCTCTTGTTGAGGTCAAAGACAATGGCTTTAAGTTGTTTGCGTTTTTCAGATTTCAGTTTAACGAGACGTTCACGTTTTTTTTGTTTTGCAATCCAAGCCTGTGTCATTATTCTCCTCTATTTTTTTTGAGCAGGACCTTTTTGCCGCTGTTTGCGGTTGGGATCCGTTTTGTTGATCACGTAGACGCGACCTCTGCGTCTTACAATTTTATCGCCTTTAGAAGGGTCCGCCTTAACGGAGGCTCTTACTTTCATAACGCTTCCTCGATTGATATGAGAGAACTTATACCTACCCCCCAAGATTTTCTTCAAGACCAATATGTTTGTTGCAGTTTTTGCTTGCATTGGGTAATCTGGCACACATTGATTGCGTTTAGAGGATAACAATGAAGCGTACCTATCAACCCAGCAAGCTAAAACGTCAAAGAACATGCGGATTTCGCAAACGGATGAAGACTGCAAACGGAAGAAAGATTGTCAATCGCCGTCGCAGGCAGGGACGCAAGCGTCTGACCACTGCGTAAATAGTCGCACTACCGTGACTCTCAAGTTAAAATTCCCTAAAATGGCCCGGATTCGTTCGAAAGGTCATTATCAAAAAATTTACTACGAGGGTAGAAAATTTTCAGGGACGATGGTCGGCGCTGCGTTGCGCTTTGGATCGTCAACAGGACCTAAACTTGGGATTACTGTCTCCAAACGCCATGGAAAAGCACACGAGCGCAACCTCTTTAAACGGCGTGTTCGCGAAGCTTTTAGACACACCTATCCTCGCCTTGCGCGCCAGGCCGAGATTAATATTTTTCCACGCCTTCCCATCGAAAAAGTAACAAGGGCAGGCATCGAAGCCGACCTCCTCTTTTTTTGCCCCGCAAAATGACCACTCTATCCCACCTTAATCCAGAACAGCAAAAAGCGGTGCGTGCAACAGAAGGACGGGTCCTCATTCTTGCTGGAGCAGGCAGCGGAAAAACTAGCGTTCTTTCTTGGAGGATCGGGCATCTGATCCACGAAAAAAAAGTCGATCCCTCTGCGATTTTAGGACTCACCTTTACCAACAAAGCCGCGCAAGAGATGAGGCAGCGCGTCGCGAATATTGTTGGGGGTGAAGTAGCGCGTCAAGTTTGGCTTACCACCTTCCACAGCTTCTGCGCTAAACTTTTGAGACGAGAAATTCACCACCTCGGATACACACCCGACTTTAGCCTTTACGACGAACAGGATGTGCAGAGACTATTCAAGCAGCTAGTACGCGCAGAACTTGAACACGAAGGCGAGCTGCCTGCTCTTGAAAAGATTTTTGCGAAAATCAGCTTTGCAAAGAGCCGTTCCCACACCTCTTCCATCTTGTCAGAGGAGAAAGACCCTCTCGTGAAAAAGTTGTTCGAACGCCTTCAAACTAGTATGCGCGCCTACAACGCTGTAGATTTTGACAGCCTCCTTTCTCTCACTGTCCAACTCTTTTTAGAGCATCCAGACGTTCTTAAGCGCTACCAGGAGCGATTTCGCTATATCCACATCGATGAATATCAAGATACAAATCTCATCCAATATAAACTCGCTGAACTGCTGTCTGGTGGCAGCCATAATCTTTGTGTTGTAGGCGATGATGATCAATCGATCTACGGATGGCGCGGTGCGGAGGTGAAGAACATTCTCGAATTTCAACCAGATGTAACGGTCAAACTTGAACAAAATTTTCGCTCCACTCCCACCATTTTAAAAGCAGCACATGCCGTGATCTCTCAAAATACCGAGCGGCTAGGCAAAGAGCTTTGGAGTAGCAAGGAAGCTGGGGAACCGATCACACTTTTTCATGCCCCGACAGAGATCGAAGAGGCACAAGCCGTCGTTGAAAGAGTGATCGCCCTCCATCGTGACAAAGGCGTTCCTTGGGGCGAGATCGCAATTCTATATCGATCGAATACTCAATCGCGCGCTTTTGAAGTGGCGCTCATGCAAGGAACCTGGAAACGCGACGAGCAGTGGGTGCGCGGCATCCCTTTTCAGGTTTTTGGAGGAACAGAGTTTTACGAGAGGAGTGAAATCAAGGATCTACTCGCCTACCTGCGCGCGATCCTCAACCCCCTCGACGAAGAGGCGCTGTTGCGGATCATCAATGTCCCCCGGAGAGGCATCTCAGATCAAACGCTAGATCTACTCACCCAAGCAAACCGCAAAGAAAATTGCCCTTTGTGGTCCCTTCTTAAGCAACTTCCGCCAGCGCTCGCAGAAAAACTTTCTGAACGTGCCAAAAAAGGCATCTCCTCATTTGTGGAAATTCTCGAGACTGCTCAAGAGAGATTTTCTAAATCACCTCTAGCAGAAGCACTCCTTGCTCTCATCGAAAAAATTGACTACAAAAAGGCGATAACGGAAGAGGTGAAAAGCGATAAGATGCGCGATTTCAAATGGGACAACGTCTCTTACTGTATCGACCTTCTCACACAGTATGAAGAGAAAATGCACGCAGACGGAGAGGCAGAGGAGATCTCTCTTCACCACTTTTTAACCAATTCCCTGCTTGCGCGTGAAAATCACCCTAAGCGAGAAAAGGAGACAAAGGAAAATCGCGTGAACCTCATGACATTTCACAGTGCGAAAGGATTAGAGTTTGAGTACTGCTTTCTCGTCGGCCTCGAAGAGGGGCTGCTTCCACATGAAAAAAGCATCCATCCGCGCGGCATCGAAGAAGAAAGACGCCTATTTTACGTTGCCCTCACCCGCGCCAAACGTCATCTTACCCTCACCATGGCAAGAAACCGCAAGCGCATGGGTAAAGATCTCGCCACACAGCCCTCCCGCTTCCTCTTTAACATCCCCCAAGAGCTCCTGAAGGTCACCTCCTGGAAGACAAATAACACAAACGCCTAATAATGAGCTTATTATGTTTTGTCGGTCTGCAAAAAGTGACAAAATTGTCATTTTTTGACGGCAAAAAGTGACAAAATTGTCATTTTTTGTTAAGTTGAAGACAACGGAGCTTTGACGTCATGAAAAGAAAGATGATGGGCCGTCTATTAGAGTGGAAAGAGGAAAAGTCTCGAAAACCCCTTTTACTCAAGGGGGTTCGTCAGGTTGGGAAAACACACCTTTTGAAAGAATTTGGCAAAACCCACTTTGCGCAATGCCACTATTTTAACTTCGAAAAACAACCCAATCTTTGTAAAATTTTTGAGCAGGACCTTCAGCCGAAAAGAATCTTAAATGAGTTGAGCTTTACTCTAAACCTGCCTATCCACATCGGTAAAGATCTTGTGATTTTTGATGAGATCCAAGAGTCGCCTAAGGCATTGACTAGCTTAAAATACTTTCAGGAAGAGTGCCCTGAGTTACACCTTTGCGGCGCCGGCTCACTTCTTGGGTTACACTTAAGTTCACACTCGTTTCCTGTAGGGAAAGTGACATTTGAAACTCTGCAGCCCATGTCGTTTGAAGAATTTCTCATGGCAAATCATGACAAATCGCTTCCCCTTATCCAGCAACTCACCTCGCAAGACAAACTACCAGAAGTAGTGCATGCGCATTTATGGGAGATGCTGAAACACTATTTTGTAGTGGGCGGTCTACCCGAGGTCGTTGCGGCATATTGTTCTCACAAACATACTCTTTTCGAAGCTTTTTCTATCGTGCGGAAAAAGCAAGAAGACCTTCTCAACTCCTATTACGCAGATATTGCGAAGCATGCGGGCAAAGCAAATGCTATGCACATCGATCGAGTGTTTCGGTCTGTACCTGCACAACTTGGTCAGAATCATGACGGTTCGGTCGCCCGCTTTAAATTTAAAGGTGTCGTTCCAGGAATTTCTCACTATGACAGGCTCGCCAGCGCCATTGACTGGTTAGAAGCAACAGGGCTCATCATCAAAGTCCATATCGTCAACACTGGATTTCTACCCTTCAAAAGTTATGCAAAGGAAAACTTATTTAAACTCCTTTTGTTCGATGTAGGAATTTTAGGAAGCATGAGCGGACTTTCACCAAAAGCCATTCTCGATGCGGATTATGGAAGTTATAAGGGATATTTTGCCGAAAATTTTGTGGCTCAAGAGTTCTTTGGCCATAGAATGGAGGCTCTTTTTAGCTGGCAAGAGCAGAAAGCAGAAATTGAATTTCTCTACGAAGAGAGCGGCAAGGTAATTCCGATTGAAGTAAAATCTGGAAGCACGGTTCATGCGAAAAGTTTGAGGATTTTTTCAGAAAAATACAAACCTGCGTATGTGGTTGTTTTCAGTGGCCATCCTTTTGAAATTAGACCGCGCACACACTTCTATCCTCTCTACCTAGCAGGACGATTTCCTGTTCAATAATGTGCGTTACGCAACCCCCCATTTTGGCGAATATACGCCTTGCCCCAGTTCCCCACCCAGTGAATGATTGTTGCGTGAAGAGGAACGCCCGTGACGAGTCTTGCATTGTAGATCTCAGGAAGTTCGAAAACTTCCGTGCCTTCTTCATGAATCATGCGCGAGAGAAGTTCCTGATCGCCTTGAAACTTGCCATTCTCATGAAAGGCACGCGTGCTCCATTTTTGAATCAGCTTTGCGCCATGTCGAAAGAGAACCACTCCTGAATTGTAGAGCACCTCACCAAAGAGCCTATCGGATCCTCCCTGATAAAAAAGAGGCTCAGGAGCAATTGCAAAATCTTGGTGAGGAGGCAGAAGAGAAAAGAGAGGTTCTAGGGGTTGCATGACTTCGCAATCCAGATCCAGCCAAAGGGTCAGATGAAAACGAGACTGGAGAAGAGCAAGAGGCTTTTTGAACCAGCCGCTTCTTGCCTGCCAAAAGGTCTCTCCATAATTTGCCCACTCCAACTTCACATCTGAGTGCAGCTCGTGTCTATCTTTGACAAAAGTTGGATGGAAAGCAAAATCGACCAGTTCACCATGCTCTTTGCAAAAAGCACGCGCTTGTTCCGTCATCCCAAAATCGACAAAAGTGACAGGATAGGTGTTGGATGCAGCTCTATAATTCTCCCACCACCATGGCAGGAGCCATTCGAGATTTTCATCTGTTGCGACAAGAACTCCTCGTGGAAGTGTCGCCTCTCTTTGCCACTC
>JBIOJU010000067.1:0-6211 GCA_044451165.1 Chlamydiales bacterium
AAGGCTACAAGAGAAAACTGTTTAAAGAACAAGCCGATCACGCCTGCTGTGAGAAAACAGACAGAGAAGATCGGTTTTAAGTCGTCAAAGTGGAGCGCATCGACATTACCCATGATCGCCTCTACACCAATGTGGACATTTCTGGTGAAGAGAGAAACGAGAAGAATCCCTAACGCAAATAGAGTATTGAAAACTAGGCCAATGCTCGCATCTTCCTGGACTCGCATGAGATGGGTGAGTAGTTGCGTGAGTAGCGTTGTGAGCACCCCTGTGATCACGGCGGCAAAGAGAAGAATGTGGAGTGGGAACCCCTCTGTCGAAACCACCTGACCTGCAATCAGATACGCAATGACAATGCCGAGTAAAATCGTATGCGAAAGAGAGTTGGCAAGCATGGTCATCTTTCTTAAAACTAGAAATGAACCTACCAGAGCAGAGGAGATCGCAACGGCTACTAACACGAGGAGCTGTATCTCATCCGATGCAAACGTGCTGGGCTCGCCTATCATCCACCTGCCTATGCGTGTAAACAGCAGGCCGAAGAATTCGAAAAAACTGCTGTTTGTGTAAGGGTTCATAAGGTTTATAGGGGTGCTGGGATGGGTTGTTGATGAGGGTCGTGCGTTGGATCTTCAAGAAATTCTGTGAGCGCGCGCTCCATTTCGGGGGTGATGATATGTTCCATCTCTTCGGCGCTATGGTGCACCTTTTCTGCTCCCTGGCCAAGAGATACAAGGTAGACCTCCCACAGTCGGTGGAGGCGAATGATCTGCTTGGCCTTTACCACTCCCCTCTCAGTCAGTTCAAACCCATGCTGTTCTTTCTTGGCCAGTCTTTTGAAAACAAGTCTGTAAAGAAGAACTGGTGAGAGATGGGGCAAGGGGTGTGCAGATTCTTTTGCCCGCCACAAAGCCTTAAGTGCATTCTCTTGCCTGCAATGATCTTTAAACCGCGCGATGCGGACAAGGCGGCTCAAGAGTCCACGTGTAGGTGCAAAAAGGAGTGCAATGAAACAGATGGAAGAAGCAGTGAGAAGGATCATGGGCCCCGTGGGAAGAGAGACCTTCTCATCCCAAAGTTTGGGAAGTTCCGAAGAGAGATAGCATCCACAAAAACCACTGAAAAGTCCAAAAGCTCCCGCAAGAATAAAGAGTAGGGAAAGTCGATGCGTGAATTGGCGCGCTGCTACAGCAGGTGCAACTAACATACCAGACATGAGGACGACACCTACGCTTCGAAGTCCGATGATGATCGCAAGTACGAGCAAGAGAAAAAGTAGTGAATCGATGAGCACAACCTTCGACCCCACTGATTGGGCAAACTGTCTGTCAAAATTAATCAGCTTTAGCGGCTGGTAGAGAAACACAAGAAAGAGCACTGTGAGAATAAAGAGAGCTCCATACACAAAAATATGCTGATCGGTCATCGTCGCTACCTGTCCATATAAGAAAAGATGGACCTTGTTGAACCAGATAGGATGCGCAGACTGCAGATGGCTAGCAAATAAGATGCCGATTCCAAAAAAGAGAGCGAGTGCAAAACAGAGCGCCGCATCGCCTTTTACCTTCAGCTTCTTTTCCATGAGCTCTACGAGAAACAGCCCTCCCAAAGCAGAGAGAAATGCACCAACAAGGGCTATGATGCTTGCCACCTCCTCCCCAAAAGAAAAAAAAGTTGCAAGAATCAGAAGGCCAAGCACAATTCCAGGATAGGAAGCGTGCGAGAGTGTTTCTGCTAGAAGGCAGCGCTTTCTCAAAAATGCCACAACACCAATAAGCGCAGAAGCTGCGCACATCACCATACTTGCGATGGTCGGCGCCCGAAGGACGGGATCAACAAATTGATTTAGCAGTCCGCTCCAGGAGATCATGTCTTGAGCCCGGATGTTTTTGTCTTGGAAATTTTTGCCACCTCATCGAGAAATACGGATCCCTTGCCGTAGGCGCGCAGGAGATTGTCAGCATGAAAGATCTCTTGGGTAGGACCAGATGCAACAAGACAGGTGTTTAGCATGAGCAGCCACTGAAAATAACTTCCAACGGTAGAAAGATCGTGATGCACGATGAGAAGAGTTTTTCCTTGTGCTGCAAGCTCTCGAAAAAGAGCGATGAGCATTTTTTCTGTAGTAAGATCTACCCCTGCAAAAGGTTCATCCATAAGATAGAGGTCTGCTTCTTGTGCAAGGGCGCGTGCGATGAAAACACGCTGCTGCTGTCCACCCGAGAGCTGTCCTATCTGCCTGTCTGCAAAAGCGAGCATGTCCACTCTTGCAAGCGCATCCCGCGCCTTCTTTTTATCTTCTTTTTTGGGCCAACGGAAGAGTCCGAGGCGTCCGTATCTTCCCATGAGAACGACCTCCTCCGCGGTGAGGGGAAAGTCCCAATCCACAGAGCTTCTCTGGGGAATATAGGCCACCCGTTTGCGCACGTCTTGCAGACGATGGCCAAAAAATTTCACCTCACCAGAAAGGGGCTCGACCATGCCAAGCAAAGTTTTTAAAAGAGTGCTTTTTCCTGCCCCGTTAGGCCCAATCACTCCCACGAGCATACCGGCAGGTAGAGTCAAGTGAATATCCCACAAGACGGGGGTTTTGTCGTAATTGACGGTCAGATGATCGACGATAAGCACGTTTCTCTCTTCACTCATTGCACGCCCCACTCTCTCAGGAGAATTGTACAGTTGTGACCGATCATACTGAGATAGGTATGTGCAGCAGAATTTGGAGGCCCCATGGCGTCTCCATATAGGGCGGCAGAAGAGATTTTCACTTCTAGCCCCTTCTCTTTGCATGCGCTTACAATTTTTTTGAGAGAGTCGTGACTCACATTGGACTCTGGAAACACAGAGTGGATCTGGTAGCGGTGAAGATGGTCGATCGTTTTTTGGATATCTTTGGAACTGAGTTGTCCATCGGGTGCGAGTCCTTCTGGTGCCACAAACCGTTTTCTCCATGCGTCATGGCTCTGTTCACTTTCTTCTGCAAGATAAGCGCGCGCAAAATAATTAAACGCATCATGGCTCGTGACGAGGTAGCGTAGCTTCTCGGGTATACCATGCAGCTTTTCAACAAAAATTTGGTGAGAGGCGAGCATATTTTCTCTCAATTTGGCTCCATTTTGTACATAAAAAGCTGCGTGCTCTGGGTCGACATTGGAGAGCGCCTCTACAATGGGGTCGATCGCCACTGCCCAAAGAGAGATATCCATCCAGACATGGGGGTCAATTTTGCCATCGACATAGATCATTGCGCCGTTTGCTCTTTTTTGAATCTCATTGCCTAACGCCACTTTTCCAGGGTGCTTTTGCAGCTGATATTGCAAGCTCGCGCCATGTTCTAGCCCCAATCCATTATTGAATACAATTTTTGCATGGGCGATCTTCTCTTCATCACCTTTGACCAGCTCATAGCTATGCGGGTCGATCTCTCCGCGTATTAGGGTGATGTGGTCGATGCGGTCACGCCCGATCTCACCGACTAGATCATCGATCATTGCCGTTGTCGAAAGAACCTTAACCCGGCCATCTATCTTCATCCAAGAGCTTTCAGGTCGGGCAACCTTCTCCTGTTTTGAACAGCCAAACAGGGCCAAACAGAGGAGTGGAAACACCCCCATATGGACCCAAAAGCGCAGAGATTTTATAGCTATATTTCTCATTTCTATTAACGTCCAGTTTCTATCTTTTCCCAAATATAAACAAGTTCTGTTGCACAAAAAGATCGACTTTTTATAAACTCCTACAATTGCGAAGAAAATTGGTATTCTCAGAAAACTGAAGAAATGCCGAATTCGAATTAACCAAAAAGGAAATATTGAGTATGTCAAACGAGTCCAAAGCAAAAAATTTCAAAGAAATTGAGGATATCATCGCAAAAGCCATCAAAAAAGTTGGCGGTAAAAAAGAAAATGATCTTTGCAAATATATCCCTATGTCCTCTGGCGGATATATGCACCATTTTACACTTCGTAAAATGCGCACGAAACAACCTCAAGAATTGAGCGCACTGATCGAAAAATTTATTACCAATTCTGAAAGACCTCATAGCGTACCACCTAAGCAGCGCGCAGCACGCGGCTCGCGCAAACGTCGTGATCAGATCACCTTTACACGCGGGCAGTTAGAACGCATGCTCACCATTGCAAGACTCGCTGGCGACAAGGAGATGGTCACAATCCTGAGTCCCAAAAAATCTCTTGCAACTTGCAAACGCGAACTCATCGCCTCTATCCGTCACGGCAAAGTAGAACCTGAACTCTGGAATGCATACGCAGAATGCATCCAAATGCATCAACACTTAAATAGTGAAATGCTACAGGCATTACAACGATAACTTGATAGTATTTAAAATTTCTTAATTTGAGGACAATTATGGCTGAAACTGTAAAACGTGAATTTGGTAAATGGAGGTCTTTTTTCTGGCCGGTCCATAACTTTGAGCTTAAAAAACTCCTTCCAATGTTCTTTCTATTTTTCTTTATTAACTTTAACTACACAATCCTTAGAGACACAAAAGATGCGCTCATCGTGACTGCGCCAGGTTCTGGAGCAGAGGCGATCCCCTTTCTAAAAGTCTGGGGGGTATTACCCGTTGCGATCCTCTTTATGTTAGTGTATGCAAAGTTGAGCAACGTTCTTAGTAAGACACGACTCTTCTACACGACAATTACCGCATTTCTCGTGTTCTTTGGACTTTTTGCCTTAGTGCTTTATCCAATGCGCGACATTATCCACCCCACCGAGATGGCGGATCGTCTCCAGGCGTTTTTGCCTGAAGGGTTTAATGGCCTTGTTGCCCTCTTTAGAAACTGGACATACGCCCTCTTTTATATCATGTCAGAGCTCTGGGGCAGCGTAGCGGTCTCTCTTCTGTTCTGGGGATTTGCTAACGACACAACGCGCGTTTCAGAGTCAAAGCGTTTCTATGCAATGTTTGGCCTCGGCGCAAACTTTGCGATGCTCTTTTCAGGCCCTGCGATCGTCTACTTCTCAGATATTCGCGACAAATTGCCAACCGGCGTGGATGCTTGGGGCGTTTCTCTAAATTATATGCTTAGCCTTGTAGTCCTCTCAGGCATACTTGTGATGGGGATCTACTGGTGGATCAATAAAAAGGTTCTTACAGACAGCCGTTTCTATGATCCAAGCGAACTCCAAAAAGCCAAAAAAGAGAGACCCAAAATGCCTCTCAAAGAAAGCTTTGCGCTGCTCGCTAAATCCAAATACCTCGGTTGCATTGCTATCCTGGTAATCGCATATGGTATTTCAATCAACCTGGTTGAAGTCACCTGGAAGAGCCAATTAAAGCTGCGCTTCCCAAACCCTAACGAATACAGCGCCTTTATGGGCTACTTCTCCACAATCACCGGAGTTGTAACCATCTTCATGATGCTCTTCGTGGGTGGAAACGTCATCCGTAGATTCGGCTGGGGCGTGGGTGCGATGATCACTCCTGTTGTCCTTCTCATTACGGGCGTAGGGTTCTTCTCGTTCGTAATCTTTAGAGATACACTGACTGGATTCATTGCTATGCTCGGTACGACACCTCTCATGCTCGCGGTTATCTTTGGTACTGCGCAGAACATCATGAGCAAATCGACCAAGTACTCTCTCTTTGATCCAACTAAAGAGATGGCCTACATCCCTCTCGACCAAGAGTCAAAAGTCAAAGGGAAAGCTGCGATTGATGTTGTGGGAGCTCGCCTCGGTAAATCTGGAGGCTCTCTCGTCCAACAAGGTTTGATCATTGCATTCGGTTCTCTTTCATTGATCACCCCATATATTGCAGCGATTCTGTTTTTCATTATCTTTGCGTGGATCTTTGCTTCTAAATCACTCAGCAAGCAGTTTGCAAAACTCTCTGCTGACAAGGAGCACGATACAACAAAGAAAAAGCAGAAAGAAGTTCTCGTCAAAACAAGCGCAGAGCCACAACCGACCAACTAAATTCAACATTCAGTTTTTCGGAAGTACAAAAGGAGGGAGCAATCCCTCCTTTTTTATTAAAGAAGTGACGTTTGCTTCTTCCTCCCTTTTGCTTCTTTTAATTCTTGTGTGGTAGTCTTTTGCTCATATGAAATTGAAGAAACTGCTTAAAGAGGCTGGGCTCGAGCTGCGCGGCGGATCTGATGTCGAAATCACTGGTATCTGTTCGGATTCAAAGCGTGTTGCACCCGGAAATCTTTTCATCGCCAAAAAAGGATTAACGCATGAT
>JBIOJU010000068.1:0-6209 GCA_044451165.1 Chlamydiales bacterium
GGAAAACAGAATTCTTGGCTTTTTCATAAGAGAGGGGTAATTGAAATGCAGATAAATGACAATGAGTACATCCCCAAAAAACTCGAGCTATTCGAAAAACAACTGCATTCAATGACAGAAAAACTCCAACACCGTCGTCCCCGTATGAATTCTCAATTGCATTTCGTTGCTCTTCCAGCCTTTGTGTTTGATCCAGATGATCTTGACACGATCGAACTTCTCAAAGGCTATAGAAAACAGAGAAAAGAGATCACTCAATCCTACGCAAATGATCATTTTCTAGAAACCTGTCTGAGGAACTTGGCGTTTTAGTGAAATTTTAGATCACTTATTGTTCAAGTCGAAATGCTTCCTAAGATGCCATCCCAGGCGACCGACAGGGAATAAATATTGTAGCAATTTTTTAAGGTTACTTACGGCACTTGTCGCAGGCGAGATGGGTAGGGGCGGTTGTGAGGCTTGAGAGGAGGGAGAGGTGTCTAAAAGTTTGGGTCAGAACCCATGAACATAAATGTCCAGTCTGCCAAAAAGAATTTGATGACCGATGCGCCTTTCTACTCGAGCCGCTCGGAGATATGGGCAACATTGAAGATAGTGCCAATGAAGAGCTCGATCTTGAAGCTCAAAATGATCAACTCGTCCCCCGAACGATGTGCCGCGACGCCATCGAATCAGCACAAGACGGATTGGTTATCACTTCCCTTCTCCCTCCGTCTCTCGCTATCTGTGCCGGATTGTATGCTTGTGCCAGCAGATATCTCTCATCACAACCTCAAGAGCCAATCTCATCAGATCATGCCAGTGCTATAATAAAATATGGGGCTGCAGCAAGCGCAGGCCTTTTCATCCTCGCCTTCTCCATAGACCTGATGCTACGAAGACGCTTTCCCCATTGGTTGTAAATGATTCTTCTTCGCGTTCGCGACATCCTTAAAGCTATGTAAGAATTCCAAATCGCAACTGTTGCACACATGAGTTGTACGGCAGAAACAGAGTTGACAAATCTTCATCTTGGGTCTAAATTGGCGAGCCAATTCGTTTTTACAGTGAGGTTGGCATGCGCGTGTATCAATCCCTCATCCACTCTCTACTTCTCATTACTACACCAGCTCTTTTCGCACAGCCGCTGCATGCGGCTGTCACACCTTCGACAATCAACGAACAGATTGTTCCTCCAAAGGCGCTCAAGCTCGACGCGCTCTCCTACGATGAGATTTTAACACTTCTGAGTGAGATGGAAAGCGGGGAGCTTGAAGAGAGGTGCAGCCCTGAAGATTTAGAGAACGTAGCAATGTACATTTCCTACTTAGCAGTACAAGGAGTTCTACCGAACGAAGTAGAGCTCTCCTGTGCGCTAGGAAGTGACATTCAAGATGTCTTATTTCAAGAAAGCAGCCCTTATGTTTACGCGCGCTCTTTTGATTTAGGAACCGATTATGTCCTTGTTCCTGCTCTTCCTGGAGAGCGAAATGTGATTCTGTGCAAAAGCTGGCTTCACAAAAAGTGGGATCAGGTTAAAAAATTCGCCAAAAAACATAAAAAAGAGATCATCATTGGAGCAGCGGTCGTCGTTGCAGCCGCTACTGTCGTCGGGATTGTTACTGCTGTCACAGCAGGCGGTGCAGCCGCTGCTGGCGCTGCCGCAACCGATGGTGAGTCATCTCACCGAAAAAGCGACAAACCCTCTATTTCACCCATCCAGGACCCCGTTTTAAAATCTGCGCTCGAAGAGAAGGTGGTCTCTTTCAAAGAGGCCATTGCAAGCGACCAATTTTTCCATTCTTCTTTTGGAGAAAATAGCCTCGAAGAAAGCGGACGCATCGCCGGCTCTCTTCTTGGACACGATAGTCTGAGTCAGTTAGCCGACCCTTTTTCAACATATCCAGGACTTTCACTTGCACTGCAAAACGCACCAGAAAAAAACATTCCAGCCATCCGCGACTACGCCCTTAGCTTCGCGCACCAAGAGGTCGACCGCAACTTCTCCACCGATTTTGCACCGCTCTATGCAAAGACAGACAGCCATCCAGATTTTAATATCCTGTCCCACCAGCTGCGAGGAGAAAGAGCTCTTGCTTCTAATCATTTGCATCAGGCTGTCTACGACTTTGGAAAAACAATAGAACTTAATCCAACAAATCCCATTCCCTATCTCGAAAGAGGCATCGCTCACTTCGGATTAGGGGAGTATGACCGGTCCATTGCAGACTACAACAAGTTTCTCTTTCAAGCCAAAAAAACATACCCGCTTTCCATTCCAGATTTCAGCCTAGGATTTGCCAAAGGACTTCCCAAAGGCATCTACGAATCCGGCCGCGGCATACTCATCCTCCTCTCCGACATCGTGACACATCCCGTTCAAACAGGCGGACAGATATGGGAAGCCCTTACACTTCTGAGCGATCTCGCACGCTCAGGCGAATGGAAAACCCTGAGCGAAGTCCTTGCCCCAGAAATCCATCAACTCGTCATCGAGTGGGATACCCTACCATCCACCAAACGCGGAGAGCTCGCCGGCTACGCCTTCGGAAAATATGGCGCCGACATCCTCATCCCCGGCGCCCTCGCCAAAGCCACCGCCCGCGGCTTTAAAGCAGCCGAAGAACTCGCCGCCATCTGCCGCGGCCTCCAAACCGCCGAGAAAACTCTTCTCCTCGAATCCGCCGCAGGGCTAGGCAACGGTGCAAAAGTTGCCGAAGTTGTGCGCGCCAAACAAACGACTGCGTTTCTTGCAGAAGAGTTTGGATTTTCAGCAAAAGAGATGCTTCAACTCAAACAGGCCGGTAAATTGGAAGGAGCTATTGATAGCGCATGTGAAAGCTGGCTTGCAAAATCACCAAGTGAAGCATATATTGCAGCAAAAAATGGAGGAAGGCACGCTGACCTCATACCCAAATTCAGTGAAAAACCTATCAAAGAAATTGAGAAAAGTATCCGCAGTTATGAGAAGCTCATCGTTGAACACCAAGATAAGATCGTAAATCCTTCAAAATATTGTCCAGATTGGGATAATTTCCATCCGAACAGACAAAAAGCACTAATCGAAAAAATATGGCCAGCTGAGATACAATGCTACACAGAACAAAAGGATGTTTTAACAACCATTTTAAATCAAAAACAATAATATTTTATTATGGATACAAAAAGTTTGAATCATTATATAAGAGAAATCAATTGCTTGCTTAAAGATTATGCTAGACAAGCAAAAGTAGATGCCGACCACCCGAAGGAAGGCGATTCTGCCGATTTTAATGCCGGGTTTCTGATGGCTTATCATCAAGTGATTGCTGTTATGAAAAAGCAAGCCCCTTTTTTTGATCTTACACAAGAAGAGATTAATTTAGCAGATATAGAACCCGAGCGGGATTTGCTCTAAAATTTGGAGATGTTCATGAGAATTTATGACGATACGGCCGATAAACGCTTAGCCACGTCACCATTTTCTTAACCAAAGAAGAGGCCGAACAGTTACGAAGTGATTTAGATCAGTTATTGGCCAACCCAAAGCTTCACCACACACACCTTTCCAGCGAAAACTATCAGAAAGAGATCACCGTCTGCATATATGATGAGCAAAACTTGCAGGGATTTCATCCGCGGGCAATAAAGCTGATAAAGGAAGATGTGTAGCCCTATTACACGAGCTCTACGTATAGAATACCTACCATGGAAATCGGATTAACGCATTTTGAGTATCAGTATCTTTGCCATGCACCTTTTCTAACCGATGATTTACGAAAGACGCTTTTTGCGAGCGAGACACATGACGACATGTTTTTATTAAAAATTTCTCAAGACCAAGCTGACGAGCTTAGAGATCTATGCGGAGAACAGTTGCAGCTCGTTGGTTTCGATGCAAAATATAACCCAACCTCAGAAGGGAAACTTCTCGAGTCTTTGATTGATAAGTTTTACGCGGGATAGCGAAGTTTTATCTAACCAAATCTTCTGGCAGCTATCGAAGTCTTGTTATGCAGGTACAGACTCCTCCTAAAGTGCATCTCCTCGCACGCAAAAAAACGAACCCAAAACCAAAACCTTACAAGGCTGAGACGAGGTAGATGTCGCTCTCAAATGGTTAAAAAACGGGGCCTTATGCATGGTGGCTGCAAAGTCAAGGCGTTTAAGATCAAACCACGCGTAGGTAGCGCATAAATTCCCCCTTTTTTTACGATGCGGAAAAGAATGCTTTTAATGTAGGAGTATATGTATAAAAAGGTGATTTTAAAAATTGGTGGATGTTCGTCAAAGGGTATATATGTTAAAGCTGGCACAGAGGTTTGGCTTGATTATCAAAACTACTTTGGTCGTGAATATCATGATCGAATCGCGGCTGACTGCCGTGCAGCGGAAGAATATGGGCTACGACATGTATGTGCGCTGAGAGAAGGTGTATTTCTTGACGTGCATCCTCAGGACCTTCAAGTGCAAGTCGTGCGATAAAAGGCATACTTAGTTGCCCCTGAAGTATTGCTCTAAGGCGCCAGCCAATTAAGTGACTTGTTGCAATGGCCTTATTTCTGCCGATTCGAACAAGAGAAGTCCTCGTATTCCAAGCAAAATTTCGGCGCAAAAAAGCCTCCGTTTCCTGAGGATTATCCGGAAGTTGTGGGCAACCGCTACGAGAGTAGCGTGGATTTGATCCCCAACAACCCCTTTCAGGTAGCATCTCCCCAGCTTGCCATCATGTTTCATGTGCCCGATCCATGGGTTCGATCGCCTGTCTTCTCCTCAGTGCAATTTTGAGACCTTTCGGCAGCCCACGCGTGTAACTAATCAACGCTTCTGCATCAGTGACTCCGTGCCCCTTGAAGCCTCTGTCTACAAGCATCCGAGTGATCGTCGTCTTGGCGTTATTTTTCCGCTTTGTGTTTAGATTCTGCTAAGAGGTGCCCGTCATAGGGATTTCCCACGTGAGTTGTCATGCTCAGAGCGAGCCCACTCTGGTCTGTCATTACCAGGCAAGCTTTGGAGCCGAACTCTTAGGGTTTGTGGGCTTTGCCCTTAGCGATGCATGAAACTTCTGGCTCGTGACAGCTGTAGATTTTGTTCTTGTCCTCGCGGTTTTGCAGTAATAGCTTTGCAGCGATTGCCATCTCTCGTAACAGCTTCGGACAACTCTCCAGATGCGGATCGAGTGCTTTGAGAAGTTTGCCAGGGTATCGCCTCAGCCTCCTCAGCGGCTTTTGCGCTTTTTTTATCTTCTTGCAATGCATGAGGCGGAGATACTCCTTCAACGTCCATGATGCAACTCGCGAGTAAGTCCTTTTCAGTCGAATGTCTACAGCTTGCGCTGCGCGGACAATTCTCTCGATGTTGCGTCGCATCAGCTTAGCATCTACAGGATGGGTGATGGCTTTTGGCATGACTGTGGTGTCAGAGATGACTTTGGTGAGTTTTTATGGTGTAACGGTTTTAGTTTTCAGTGCTACGGAAACAGAGAGCTGAAGAATCTTCTCTACACCCTTGGTTCCAATCCGTTGTCTCTACCTTGTCAGCGATGTAGGGTGCATAGGCAGCTCCCACTGGAGAAAGTCGTATCCGCAAAACACTTGCCGGTAGGGATTCTCCACCCAAGCTTCAACGACTCTTTCATCCGATACGTCGAACATGTGCTGCAAAATCATCAATCCACATGCTAGTCGTATTGGAATGGGCTGGTATCCGGGCACTGATGAGAAGAGCGGAGAAAACTCAGCCTTGAGCTGGTTCCGGTCGATGGCTCGAGCAAGTCGCAGCAGTTCGTGCTGAGGGTTCAGCTGTTCGCTGAGTCTTGATTTGAAGAGGAGGTCTTGGTTTTGACGAATGGCTTTTGGCTTCATGCTGTTTTCCGGATTTTTGAAATAAGAATGTTGTAAAAACCCACAAAAAAAAGTGTTGGTCAGGTCTTCATAGAGCGCCTGAGAATACTTCAGGGCGACCCAATAGGAATTTTTTTGCTATGAAAATTCAAATCTGCTAACGTCACTTAAAGCTAAAGCCATTTGGAAGGATGGCTAGGTTTTAATGCGCTCTCTTATTGCTTTAATCATTGTAGTTTTCATTTATGAATATGGTAGGAAAAACAAAAATTAGGCCGCTTAATGTTGTTACGCATGCGATCCCATCTTTGATTGCCATAAGTATTTTGGAATTCGTAAACATACAAGTATTTTTACGTCGGCCAACACTTGGCGGGCTGTTTTTAATAATCGCGTGGCTTTCTTTCC
>JBIOJU010000069.1:0-6196 GCA_044451165.1 Chlamydiales bacterium
ACGCATGACAGCGATAAGATCCCACCCACCACTGATCCCGCCCCACGACGGTGTAGGCGGCAGCGGCAACCGCCTCCTGGCCCATGTAGGAGTGGAAAAAGCCACCGATCTTGCCCTGAAGGTACGCAGACTCGGCACGCAGCTCAAAATTGCGAATGAGCAGCATCGATCTCAGAACGTCGAGCAGCTTTTCTTTTCCCAACGCATGCACCACCTTTTCAGTCTGATGCGAAAAAAAGCTATGTGTCGATTTTTCCTGCTTCATCCTTAAAAGTTTGCTCCTGGAATGCTGGGACGCTTATCTCCCATGATGATATGTGGATTATTAGTCGAGGGAACGGTCCTTAAATCATCGTCTGAGTGCGCTTGAAAACAGCCGGAAGTAGCGAGCACAAGACCAACAAAAAGCATAAGAAAAATTAGGTTTTTCATAGCTGCCAGAGTATCAAGAGAAGGACCGGTTGTAAAGGATAAAGGATGAAGGATGAAATGAAAAAAGAGAAAGAAAATTCCCTCTTCATTCTTGCTTTATCCTTTATCCTTTAGCCTTTTCTTTGTACTTCTTGCATCCTTGCTTTAGGGCTTGAAACTGGACCTTAAATTTTTTTGCCATGTCTGGATTTTTGATAAGAAGAGCATTTTCACGATTAAAATGATCAGCGGAGTAGGTGAAGTTAAAGGAACCCGTCCAAACAACGTTCTCTCCAAAAACGCAAAATTTGTCGTGCATCAGCGCAGGCTCTGTTGAAGATCCAGTAGGATCCCATACCCAAATCGGAATTTCTGATTTCGCAAGTTTTTTTATGATGGAGGAAAATTTTAAGCTAAATGGATCGATAATAATTTCAACATTCACGCCTCTTTCCTTGGCAGCACAAAGGGCTTTTGCAATTTTCCAGTGTGTAAACGCATAGGCAGCAACTCCAATCGAACTCGCCTCTTGCTCGATGAGGCCGATCAGCTGATCTGCCAGGTGATCTTCTGGTGAAAAAAAGACCTGAACAGGGATCTCCGCGCGTTCTGCAAACGCGGCTGGTGAGACTAATAAAAGAATCGAGAGAAGAAATTTCATGATTACAAATCATGCAATTTTCTAGAATGATGAGCAAAGGAAAAACATGAAAAGACCAATATTTTACGATACAGAAACGACGGGCATACGTTCAGACAAAGATCGCATTATAGAAATTGCAGCCTTCGATCTTTTGCAAAACCGCACTTTTATCCAGTTTGTAAATCCAGGCATACCTATCCCAAAGGAAGCTACTGCGATCCATCACATCACAGATGAGATGGTGAAGGAGTCCTCGAGCTGGAAGGAGATCGGGCCAGCATTTTCTGAATTCTGTGGCACGGAGGGTGTATTGATTGCTCACAACAATGATGCGTTTGATCAGCCCTTTTTGGAAGAAGAATTTAAACGTCATGGCCTTGAAATGCCCAAGTGGACCTTTATCGACTCATTAAAGTGGGCGCGCAAATACCGCAATGACCTTCCCAGACATACACTCCAATCACTGCGTGAGGTCTATCAGATACCAGCAAATCAGGCTCACCGAGCGCTTGACGATGTGATGGTCCTCTCCCAGGTGTTTTCGCTGATGACCGATGATCTTAAAATCGACCAAGTAATCGAACTGCTTGCCGTGCCATCCAAAATAAACAGGATGCCGTTTGGCAAACATCAAGGCAAACCCCTCGAAAGCATTCCAAAAGACTATGTCGCGTGGCTGCATTCGAGTGGATCGTTCGACCGCAAGGAAAATCAAGACCTCAAAAACGCTTTCGAAAAGCTAGGCAAACTTTAAAAAAGGATAAAGGCTGAAGGATGAAAGTAAGAAATAAGGAAAGAAATTGCCTTTCCTCTCCTTTTAGCCTTTATCCTTTAGACTTCAGCCTTTTCTTGGTTGTAGAGCGCTTCCCACATCTGTTTGAAGCCCACACATGTTCGCAAAAGCTCATCGCGGGTGCCCTCTGCGACTTTCTCCCCTCGTTCTAGATAGATAATCCTGTCGGCATGTTCAATCGTGGCAAGGCGATGGGCAATGATGATTTGGGTGATCTCCCCATGAAGTTCCGCAATCGCTTTTTTAATGCGATTTTCGCTGATTGCATCAAGAGCAGATGTTGCCTCATCAAGAATTAAGATAGGTGCATTTTTTACGAGCGCACGTGCAATAGCAAGGCGCTGCTGTTGTCCTCCAGATAGGCTCTTGCCAGCCTCCGCAAGGAGAGAATCATACTTTTGAGGCAGACGAATAATAAACTCTTCTGCGTGAGCGCGCTTTGCGGCATTTTCAATCGACTCTCTCGAGAAGTTGCGACCGTAGGCGATATTAGAGGCCACAGTATCCAAAAAGAGGAAAGGGCGTTGCGAGACAAATCCGATACACTCGCGTAGAGACTTCTGGGTGTAGGCTGCAAGTGGCTTACCATCGATGCGAATTTCCCCCTTTTGCACATCATAGAGGCGCGGCATGAGTTGTACGATGGTCGATTTTCCCGCCCCCGTTGGGCCTACGATAGCGATGGTTTCGCCTTTTTTAACTTTAAAGCTCAGATCTTTTAATACCCACTCCCCCTCATAACGAAACCAGACACGGTCAAATTCGATGCTCTCTACAAACTGTTGGAGATCGATTGCGCCTGGTCTGTCTTCTAACAGGGAGCGCATGCTAAGCACCTCAAACATCCGTTCCGCCGCCACTACACCCCGTTGGATGTTTGCATTTTCATCGGCAAATTTTTTCACAGGCTCATAGATCAGATGTAAAAGCCCGCAAAACACGATGAGCTGCGAAATACTCATCCCCAGCGTATAAAGACCGAAAAGCACCACACTTGCAAGAGAAAGAGTTGTAATCGCATGGAGAATGGGTCGCGTGAGAAGCCCATACTTTGCAGTTTTGCTTTCAAGCACGGCCATCCGATCATTCTGCTCTTTGTATTTTTTGAGAGAGAACATCTCCATCGCAAAAATTTTTACCGTCTGAATTCCTGCAAGGAAATCAATCAGCACTGAGGCAAACTTTTCCTGGTTCCTCTGCAGCTGTCGTGAAACGCGCTTGACGCGTTTTGCCAAAAAAACGATAGGAAGGATGATGAGGGGCACACCAAAAAAAATCACAAGTGAGAGCTCCCAAGAGAGGAAAAAACACATGATGAGGTTGGTGATGAGCGTAAATGGCGTTTGAAGGTAATTAGTCATCCATGAATTGATGGAGGTTGCAATCTGTCCTGCATCTCCCACCACTCTTGATGAGAGACCCCCAATATTATGCTGCTGGTAAAAACTCATCGGCAGTGATTGGATATGCTCAAAATACTGCTGCCTCAAGTCGCGACTGACGCGGATCGAAAGTATTTGCGTCGTGTATCTGCTGGCAAAGAGCCAGATTGCTTTAAAAACTGCAACACAGACCAGAATAGCAATTAATGCATTGATATTATCGGTCACTTCGAACTTATACTTTACCTCTTGGATTAACCAACTAAGTGGGTTGCTCTCTTTCTGAACAGGAGCGTTTATTTTGCTCTCATGTAGATTCGAGAGCACACCTAGGGCGCACATCTCCATAGTATTCGCAAGTGTGAGGGCAAAAAGAGTAAGAAATGTTCCAAGAAGTAGCGCTAAATGCTTGCGGCTGCGAAGAGCTGCTCTAAGTAGAAGCTTCATCTGTAAATTTCCCCATCTTACGGAATTTTAAATAGCGCTGCTGTACCAAGATATCCGAAGGTGTGTCTTTCAACGCATTCCATTGATGGAGGATAAAGGCTTTTGCATTTTGATACACTACTTGTGGATTATGATGAGCACCTCCCAGGGGCTCTTCAATGATCTCATCTACTATGGCAAATTGAATCAGATCCTCTGCGTGAATTTTTAAAGCGGTTGCCGCGCTCTCTTTTTTACTCGCATCTTTCCAAAGGATTGATGCACACCCTTCCGGAGAGATCACAGAGTAGTAGGCGTGTTCTAACATCCCGATGACATCACCGATCCCCATTCCGAGAGCTCCCCCCGAGCACCCTTCTCCGATTAAAAGAACAATGATTGGGGTTGGAAGTTTAGACATCTCCCAAAGATTGTGCGCAATTGCCCAACCTTGTCCACGTTCTTCTGCATCAAGTCCAGGATGAGCACCCGGGGTATCCAGAAGCGAGAGAATGGGCAGTTTGAATTTTGCTGCCAGCCGCATGCAACGCATCGCTTTGCGATATCCCTCCGGATGAGGCATTCCAAAATTTCGCTTTAAACGACTCTCGGTGTCACAGCCTTTTTCTTGCGCGATCACCATGAATTTCACCCCACCGATTTTAGCAAGTCCCGTCACAATAGCTGAATCATCGCGAAATAGGCGATCTCCAGATAGCTCTACAAAATCTTCGCACAAATTTTTAATGTAATCGATGGATCGTGGACGAGCCGGATGACGACAAATTGTGACCCTTTCCCAAGGAGTGAGTTGAGAGTAGACCCGCTTTTTCAGCTTTTCTAGCTTTTTTTCAAGCGCGCGCAGTTCTGTTTGTGACCAGATCCCATTTTTCACATTCTGCTCTTTCACATCCGTAATCGTCTTCTCGTAGTCTTGAATCTGCTTTTCATGTGGCAACATGGGTCTGTCCTTAGTTAATTTAACCGTGATGGGGTTGCGACTTCTATCCCCGGAAGCCGCGCCTCATTGAAATCTTTTACGATCACCACAAATGTGGGTTTTGTAATGACGATCGAAAACAACTCTTCCATATCCTCGTGTGCAAGTACAATCGAGCCATCACTCTCCTGTTTGCCAATCGTGCTGCGATTTTCAACAGGGGCACTTGATGGCGTTGGATAAACCCATGGGGCACCATGAATCCCATATCCTTGTGTTAGAGCAATATTTCCTTCAATTGCTTCGTGGAACGGAATCCAACGGGTACCAAACAGGGTGATCATTTCTACCTTTTGATCTCGTGACAAACCGGTCGTACCAGGGCTATAAATGGCAATTTTGCTGCCCAACGAGTAAACACCCATAGCGGTGAGCGATCCGGAACGACTTTTCATATCGTTGCGGCCTACTCCCACGCTATAAGTTTTTAGTAAGAGCCTTTCTTTGGTGTCTAAATCAACGTAGTAAAATCCCATCTTACAGCGCGTAAGATCTACTAGCAGATAAAACTGAATTTTTTTATCTTTGCGAAACACATTAAAACTACTTCCTGGCGTAACTTTTTGCGTAAAATAGTCGGGTGTGCCGTTTAAACTGCGGGCAATAAAATGTCGAGAAGTCGCAAAGTAGGTCGCATAATCAGCAAGCCATGCAGGCCGACCTTTAAGCCATGGTACCGTAGTGGAATAGGTAACAGTTTCAACGATGGGTAGTTTTGTAGGGCCAGTAGTAAATAATTGAAAGGTGCGGTCGATATTAGGAAAATCAAGAGCAGGGGCTTGAGGAGCGCCTTTGACCTGTTTTTCAGGGGGATTAACAACATTTACAACAGCTGCGCCATCTTTCCCGCTTATGCCACTTCTGGAATGTGGATCCTTATAGATTTGATTCGAAGCACCTTGAGCAATAGGTACTTGCTTTGACATCTTTTTGCTTAGAGCAACGACGCCAATAATCGAAAATAATGCAACTGTTCCAAATAAAATAATCTTTGGGAAAGTCAAAACCCTTTTTCTCCAATTTTAGGGTATAATTATCCCCATTGCTGAATAATTTTCAATATAAACTCTGAGGATTAAAAAAATAAGTAGACATCCAGCTAGTAGAAAAGATTTTCTCCCTTCGAAGATAAGCTCAGATGCTGGGAGTGTGTGGCATGCCTGACTTAACGGTGCCGCCTTTGCTGATCAGCTTTCGCATCTCTTTCCCAGGAGTGAATTTAACTGCTTTTCTTGCGGGAATGACGATAGGAATTCCAGCATTTTTGGGGTTGCGCCCAATTTTCTGTTTTCGCTCGACGACTTCAAAAACGCCAAAGTCCCGAAACTCTAAACGATCTCCTTGAGCAAGAAATTGCGTCATTGCATCGAGAAAAGATTGAACAACATTTCGAACATCGTTCGGATGGATCCCCCGGTCTTGAGAAATGACTTGGATTAATTTTTTTTTGGTAATCGTGGTCATAGCATAACTCCTATCAATTCATGTCTTTAGCCCATTGTTGTATCCCGTTGATTTTCAGGCAAGTGCTTTCTTGGGAA
>JBIOJU010000070.1:0-6164 GCA_044451165.1 Chlamydiales bacterium
ACGGACAAGTCTCTCTTTTTTCGTGCCCGCGCCCGTGCCCGCGTGCGTGCCCGATCCCTCTCCTCTTCCCCCTCTTTTTATCAAGTCCTTGTCACAAAAGAATTGCGGATATAGAATGTCCCCTCATTCCTTTTATTCGGAGCGTAGCGCAGTTTGGCTAGCGCAACTGCTTTGGGAGCAGTGGGTCGGGGGTTCAAATCCCTCCGCTCCGAATCTTTTTACCACCTCACCTCCTGCGAGCCTAAAGCCATGAAGTAGGCGCTTGCCCGACGCGCTGATCGCTTCGGGAATCACTAGGAGTTTTTCAAGACTATCCCACTCTTCACCGAGCAGGGATTCTGGAATGAAGCGAAAGAGAGCGTGTTGTTCTTCAAGCTCTGCGAGTAAATTTTCAAACTGTTTCATAACATCACCAGTCATGAACCGATCTTCGGGCATTAAAAGCCCAATTTCTGCCGTGCGCAGTGTCAGAGGGAGTTTTGTTCCTACAAAGACGAGTCGAAGGTGTTCAAACCGCGCGCGTGAAAAAAGAAGCGGAAGAAGCGCTGCATTTTTCAATCCATGAACGTCCAATTTACACACGATTTCAAGGTCTTCTGGAAGGAGTGAAAGAAGACGATGAAAAAATTGCGCGAGAAGGTCTGCAATAAAAAGGGTGCGCTGTAGGTGTACCGTCTCCTTCTCAGCAGAGTGCAAATTCCGCTCTTCAAGAAGTTCGTTAAAATGCTCTTCCAGCCCAGCATCCCAGAGGAGACGGCTTTCAAAGTCATACAGGCCATGATAGATGATAAGCGCTCCTGTTTGTTCTTTAAATCTGGGATAGATTTTTGTAGCGAACTGTTCGATGGCGAATGCACAAGATGAAAATAAGAGAGGATCCTTCAACTGCACCACTCCTTTTTCTAGACCCCATTCAAGGCGCCAGACAACTTTCTCTTCACCGATCTGAAAGGTGAGGTCCTCTTCCCATTGAGGGTGATCCAGCATGTCTACGGATATGCAAACCTCTTTCATGCGCATCTCCTAAAGATAATGTAGTGAATGGCTCGCCCTTTGGTGCGCCAGAGCGTGTCAAAATAGGATGCCCCATAGTTGGGCAAGTCGTGTACAAAGTAGGGCGCGGGAAAGTGTGGGACAAAAGCGGTGTTTTTTTTCATCTCCTCTATCATCTGAAGAGCGTAGACAGGATCATCGGTAACAAGAGTGACCTCCCCTCCGATTTTGAGGACACGTGCAAGCTCTTTCACAAATAGCGGTTGTAGCAGTCTATGCTTTGCGTGTTTGGCCTTGGGCCACGGATCAGGAAAGTTAATGAAAACGCCGTCGATAGAATGTTCTGTAAGGTAGTGTGTTGTGAAGGTCACGGCTTCTCCACAGACCACGAGAAGATTTCCTAGCTGAGCGTTCTGCATCTTTGCCCAGATTTTTTGGACACGATCAAACTTCTTCTCCACTGCAATCCAGTGAAAGGGGGGAGAGTGTGCTGCCTTTTGTACAATCCATGCACCATTACCACTGCAATATTCGATAAAAAGTTTCCCTTGTTTTCCGAACAGCTCCGGCTCTTTCCAGTCAGGAAGCGCGGCTCGGGAGTGCGCAGAATAGAATGGGGGCACAAAGAGTACGCGCTCATGTAGCACCGGCTTTCTCTCCTCCCAGGTGTGTGGATATCTCAGATGCTTTGCATAAATCATGGATGAATTTTAACTGGTTTCGCCTTTTTCTTGATCAATTTCTCTATCTGTTGCTATGGTAAAGTTTTTAATTTTGTACAGGGAAGGATAACAATGAGACGTCATCTTCTGGTTTTCGTGGGAATTTTTCTTACCAGCGGTTCTCTCCTTGGCGCCGCCGAAGAGGTTCCTTTTCAATTTATCACTTTAGATCTGGAAGATGCACCTCCTGCAGAGAAAGAAGCTGCGGAAAAGACAAAAGAGCAGCCGGTCCTTCCGCATAAAAAAGTAAAACGCAAGGCGCGCAAAAAAGATGAACAGCACGTTGAGCTCGTCCAACTCAACAGCACGAGCTTTGCGCCCGTTGAGAATAAAGCGGCAAGTGACGATGAAAGCGCTCTTCTTGAACAGAACATCGCATCCATCGATCAAGACCTGTATCAACCCGCCGAACTTCTTGTGGAAAAAGAAGACAAAAAAGAATCAAACATCGGGTTCGACGTCGCAGACTTAGAACAGCCAGACCTCTTTATCACCTCTTCACCCGCAGCTGAAGAGAACCAACTCTTTGCGGATGTTAAGCAAGAGACCTCTAAGAAGGTCAGTTCCACAAGAGCTGCGCGTGAAAAAGAGATGAAAGCTGTTGCAAAAGCGCAAATTGTAAACAAAGCAGTTGCACCGCAATCGGTTTCCGATGCATCTGCAGCGGTGCAGGTGAGTTTTGCACATGTATTTGCCGGCTCTCCAGTCATCTACTCGATCCTCCTTGCGCTCTCTGTTTTTGCTCTTTGCATATGCCTTTACAACGTCCTTAGCCTAAAAGGAGCGTCTGAACATTTTGTGCGAAAAATCCGTCAAAAGCTGATGAGCAACCAATTTGATGATGCCCTCTCTCTTTGTTTGAAAGATGACCATCTATTTAGTCGTGTTGTAGGAGCAGCGATCTCCACGCGCAAACATGGTCTTCCACATATGCTTGAAACGATGAAAACAGAGGGAAAGCGCGCGACAGTCAGTTTTTGGCAGCGCATTGCCCTTCTCAACGACATTGCAATTGTGGCGCCGATGCTCGGTCTTTTAGGAACTGTACTCGGCATGTTTTACGCATTTTATGATCTGAACCGTTCGCGAGAGAGCGTAAACACCCTGTTCGATGGTCTCGGCATCTCTGTGGGGACAACCGTCGCGGGTCTTGCTGTTGCGATCATTGCTATGATGCTCCATGCGTTGGCAAAATTTAGACTGGTTCGAGTTCTTGCAACAGTAGAAGAAGAGGCGCAATCACTTGCCACTCTCATGGAAGCTAAACCCACCTTTCCTACGGACAAATAGATATGAGTTGGATCCCAGATGAAGAGCTACGTAAACAGTCGAGCCTTAACCTCGCCCCCATGGTCGACTTTCTCTTTGTTGTGCTTGCTGTCTTTGCAACACTTGCTGTAACGCGCACAGCGCTTTACGATAGCGAAGTGAAGCTTGTGCAAGTACGCCCCCATGAAAAGGGATCACCCCTTTCCGCACAGAATGATTTTTATACTGTTCATCTTTCCGTGACCGAAGAGGGAAAATACAAATGGATTACTGAGACAAGCGAGTTTCTCTTACAAGAGGTCTCTTCGATTCATCAAGAGCTCTCCAAACAGCAGGAGCTGGGCCTTCTTCCGAAAGAACCAGGAAAAACCAAGGTTTTACTGCACATCGATCAGGCCGCAAAATGGGCCCCGATTTCTGATGCCATCTTCGCCGTGCGCGACGCAGGCTTCACCATCCATCCCGTCTACGAGCCTAGAGAGGAAAGCGCCGATCAGTGACATTTCATTACAGGTAGATTTTCTCTTGGAAAAGTCTCAACACGTCCCCTCAAAGTAAATTTTTTACTGCTATTTAGTGAAATTTTTACTGACGTCATTTCATCGCATTGCAATTATTCTCTGATTCGCGTAAAATCTTTAGACAACCTTAAGGAAATTCTCTATGTCAATTACCTTAGATAGATTAAACCGTCAGCTCGCATCTATCGAACGAGATCCCCTTGCGCATAACGTTAATCCTCAAACGCCAAAAGCCGTGTTGGATCAAGCGGACGGCAGTCCCGTAACATTGACATATACGCTATGGGTTGAAGCCGCCCGTCGGGAACGTTCGCGTTTATTAGCTCCCGAAACTCGCACGCGACTATTCTTCAATCGACTGCAACAGCCAAACGCAGAGATGCAAAAAAAACTGCTGCGCTTGGAACGACAAGAGATCGGTCTCATGTATCGGGCAAATGTGGCAAAGCCGCGTGAATACACACCTCAAGATAAAGCAACATTAGAGTTGCAGCTGTCGACTATTCTCACTAGATACAAACGCAATCAGGATCTCTATCCCGGCGGCAATGGCGACTTAACCCCTCAGGACAGAGTACAAATTCATGAAGCTTGCGTCCATTTTCCTGTTTTTGCTCAAGCACTAATCGACAGAAACCGTGGCGAAAGAAACAACGATCCATGGACTACATCCTTTGTGAAATTTTGCATGCGCTCATGCGGCGTATCGGGCGGTGATGCACGTCATTGGGTGAAAATTTTCGTCGAATTTCCAAATGAAGTCGACCTTCTTTGTGCAAGCCGCATCGAAAAACGGATTGGTGCTGCAGGCCCGAACGCACTGAACATCGTGAGACAGGGTGATCTTGAAACGCTGTGCTTGCGCATCGATGGAAGAGATGTCCGTATTCAAGGGGCAAAAGACACTCCAATCACACTTGCAAATAGGGTCAATCCCAATGCCACCCCCCTTTCTACAACCGTAGAACGCATCTATAAAATCATCGAAGAGAAGCGTTCAGCCTATGGTCCTGTGGAAGCTTTCCATGACGGGATCCTTAACTGGGATGCGATTCAACTAGGTTCCACACAGCTGATTCTAGATGCTAATGCTCAAGCTACGATTGATCCAATCCGTGTAGTTCAGCAGAATGAGGCGGGTCAGCCTATTCTTGACGGGCGCAATTTTCCAAGAGCACGTCAAGGTTGGATCTATGACCTTCCAGTCTGGCGCCGTCTTTCAGCACAAGAAGTGTCTGCGCGTTACGCAAATCAGGTCCATTGGGATGAGAACGTTCCACACAATGATCGTTTTGGAATTGCTATGTGCGCAAATCGCGGAGAGGCTTCTCTGAACATGGTGGACACACATGGCTTTTTTGAACTCGTTATTCCTGAACCTGACCATGAAGGTCAGTTCCGCATTCTTCCGTGTGGGTTTCAGCCTCCTACGCTTCCTGCAAACACGATACAAAAAGCTAAAATCATGCTGGATACACAGGAGAGCCGCTTTCACTATCCTGATGAAGGCCCAGATCGCAGCGAAAGAGGCCAGTACAAAGAGTTCTTCGCGATGACACCCGAGCAGTTTAGAGCAGGTGAAGCCTATTTAAGCCGCTATATTACAAAGTCGCGCGAACATCGCGAAATTTTCCAACTCACTGGAACAAATTGTGCTGCACAAGCCCAAAAGACGTTCCATAAATTTTTACAAACAAAGTTTTTTGTCCCTTTTGAAAATCTTGTGCACGAAATCTTCCCGGAACGAGACGTCCATACTGAAGTGAAGCAGATCACTAAATATTTAGACGAGGCCACGCTTGAGCGCCTTGCCACTCAGGTGGCAGAACGTCTTGTCGAACAGCGCGACCATGAGAGAACCTCGCGCCTTCTTTCACTCTGTTTCAAAACATTGTCTGACACGTTAAAAACAGATGCCCCTTTGCAAGATTTGGATATTTCTGAAGGGCGAGCGCTTGAAAGAATTCAAACACTCTATGCGCAAAATCCAGAAGCTGACGCCATTTTACGCAGTGACATCTCGAAACTCATACAACTTACAATTGGAAGTCAGCAGTTTTACAAACTTCGTTTCTTTGATGCCGAGTTTCGTGAGAACAGGGTCCTCCAAGGCTTCTTTACGTTTATCAGTTTATGGGCAAGCGACAGATTAGTTCGGCTCTCGGCTACAGTCGAATGGTGGTCAGAAATACCACGTGTGCTTTTGTACTACCTATTTACTTGCGTTGTCTTGTCGCTCGCAAATATCGCAGCATGGCGAGGTCACTCTTACTTACGAAATGATGGAACGATCCGCACCGCACGCGTCATGACCAACCCGCTGACCGGTCGAATGATCCACCTCCCCGCGCAAGCGTTCAACAGACCCGGTCTAAAAGCTGACTGGCGCAATCAGGTACAAGAGATTCTCCGACATATTCCAGTCCCACAGGCGGTTGCACTGGCGAACCCAGAACCGCACGTCAGTGAAAGGCCTGTTCTGAGCGTGGGAGCACTTCAACTAGCGGTGGTTTAAAAGAATTGAAGCATGAGAGGGAAAGGCTCGTCAGAATTGTAAAAGAGAGCGCCCCTTTTTCCAGCCGACCAGCTGAATCGGTGCATCAGGATTACAGACAACCCCCATTTCCGCCTTGCTTCCTAAAGCCAGATACCGGGTGCC
>JBIOJU010000071.1:0-6073 GCA_044451165.1 Chlamydiales bacterium
CGTCTACGAACTCCTCCATCATAAAACAGACTTTGCCCAGTCTACAGGCGAGCGTGCAATCGATATCGATTTAGACCTTGGACTGAGCGTCCTAGATTTAATGAAACGCTTTGACGAACGATTCACAGACCATGAGTGGCGCGCGCATACTCGTAGAAAATACGGAGAATTTGAAGAGAGCTGGCCAGAACTTTTCACCAGCAGAGCCGCCGAATCTCTAAAAACGCTGCTAGAGAAGCCAGCCCTCTGGAATCAATTCATCAAACACCTCTTCGAAAACCATAACGAATTTACAAAAATCCGTGAACTGGTGCGAAGATATTTAGCCTGATTTTGGGTAATCCTCCGCAATCCTTGTCTATTGGCAACTGGGGCAGAATTACGGCAAATTTCTTCGGCCTCACCTTACATAGCGCGCGCTAAATTCTTTCTTGAAAAATATGATTTTGAAAATATACCATTGGCTGGCATAAATAAAAGAAGCAGTGTTGCATGAGTGAAACGAAGCAGCCTGGAACCTGGCGAGTAACCTTTTCGTCGTCGGCCATGAGGCAGAAGAAGAAGTTACCAGAGCAAGTAGTTGCCCAGCTTGCTAGTTTAACATGGGATTTAGAACACCACGGTCCGTTTCAGCCAGAATGGTCTCATTATAGACCATTGAAAAAGGAGCGAAACATCCCCGAAAACTCTCATCATTGCCACATCAAAAGCGGCCGACCAACTTATGTGGTTTGTTGGCAGGTTATTGATAAAACAATCAAAATCGTAGAGATTTTTTATGTCGGTACACACGAGAACGCGCCGTACTAGAAGAAGACTTTCCTCACAAACCCGCAAGAGGAAAACGCCATCTCTTCGAACAAGAAGAATCAAACCTAGGAACATATCTTTGCCTTGGCGCGAAGTTTTCAAAGAAGAAATCAAAAAATATGGAGAGGCTGGATTAATGCTCCGTGGTAGTCGTTATAAAGCCGATCTAACACAACAGCAAGTTGCCGATGCCTTGGGTATTTCGCAACATCACATCAGCGAGATGGAGAGTGGCAAGCGTCCGATCGGTAAAGTGATGGCTCTTCGACTGGGTAGATTATTCAAAACTGATTATCGGCAGTTTCTTTGAATCTTTAGCACGAAAAATTAGCTGAATTTTTCTATGGCAACTGCAAGACCACCAATGGCGCTATTCAAGACTATAAGTTCGCCAGTCATAATCGCAATGTCCGTGACTGTAATAGAAAATCCGGCTAGAGCGACTACCACACTTGCAATCGCAATTCCGGTGAGGATATAAAGCGCCAAGCGGATCACCCTAGCTAAAATACTATTCCCGAGAACGTCCGTAACGCTTATTCGCCAATCGACAGCTGCAACTATCCATGCCCCCATAGAGAAACACCCGCAAAAACTAGCTCCGGCTCCCGGAGCAAGCATCAAGTAAGAATTCAGGGCTTCTCCGCACCACATGCTCATTGAAATATTAGTCGGAACAATTTCAGCAATCCTAGGATGTTCAAATACTGACATGACTAAATTCTATTTTTAATTCGCAAAATTTTATCATATTGCTCAATAGCGTACAAATCAAATAAAGCATACGATATAAATTTTTCCCACATTGCATTTCAGTTTAGAAGAATATCCGCCCTTGCTATAAACGCTGAATACCTAGGGGCAGCCCAACAAATGCCATTTCTAATATACAAACGGCTGTAATTGGAGAATAAGAATCCAGATAGAAAATTGTTATAGCAGTGAGGACGCCCATTCCTACAAGAGATACTGCAATTGCTACACTGAATAAAACCCGTATCCCAGAAAGCTTGATGAGCAAAAACTCTTTTTCTTGCAAGCCCCTTGCCTCCCTAGCCTCGTTGCCATACAAAGTTACATATCCATATGACGACGTGCAGCCAGAGACCAACCACTTGAGCCGGCACTGCACATGTACCATTTCAACCAAGTAAAGCAGATGCCCCAATCCTGGAGTGCAATGAAAAAAAGCTCTTGTGTAAGTAACGCCTGTTCCTGAAATTCCTGACATCTTTTCCTTGAAAAAACTCCGGATGCAAGATTCGAACTTGCGACCAACGGATTAACAGTCCGCTGCTCTACCACTGAGCTAATCCGGAATAGAGAGAGGATTTTAGAAAACGAGGGCAATTAAAACAAGGGGCATGGTGATCGGTGGAAACGATGGGTGATGAATGATGAGCGATGAATGGAAAAAAGAATTGGCTGGATAAGCCTCTTCCCCCGTTCAGCACTCATCACTCATCGTTCATCGTTTGTTGCTTCTTTCTCTAGTCAAAAGTTCTTTACTCATGGTAGGCTCCACTCTATGCAAGAAGAGATTTACGGCTACGTCGAGAGCGTTGTTTTTGCGGGAAGCGAAAATGGCTTTACGGTCGCGCGTCTAAAAGAACCGAAAAAAAAGGAGATGACGACGATTGTCGGCTACCTGGGATCGGTTCAGCCTGGAGAGACGCTGCGCTGCAAGGGGGTGTGGAAACAGCATCCGCAGTATGGCCAGCAGTTTGATGTAGAGAGCTTTGATTTACAGGCGCCAAGTGACTTGATCGGAATTCAAAAATATTTGGAATCCGGGATGATCAAGGGGATTGGACCTGTTTATGCGGAACGGATCGTGAAAAAATTTGGGCTTGAGACGCTCCAAATTTTGGAAGAGAGCCCCAAAAAGCTGCTCCAAATACCCGGACTTGGCGCAAAAAAAGTGGAGACGATTCACGAGTGCTGGCAGCAGCAGAGGGCCATTCGCGACGTGATGATTTTTCTGCGCGGCCACAACGTCAGCCCCGCCTTTGCGCAGAAGATTTTTAAAACCTATGGAGATAAGAGCATCGAAAAGGTGCAAGAAAACCCCTATAACCTTGCAAAAGAGATTCACGGAATCGGGTTTAAAAGCGCTGATACGATCGCAAAAAATCTAGGAATCCCTCAGGACTCCCCTCACCGCATCGATGCGGGAATCGAGCATGTCTTGTGGGAACTTGCGAACGAGGGACACGTCTGCTATCCGGAAGTAGAGCTTCTTCCCGCGGCTGCTACAATTTTAGAAGTAGAGCAAACCCTGATCTCAGCGCGGTTAGAGACTCTTGTACAAAGTGGAAGTCTCATCAAAGAAAATGGCTTTGTCTGGGTAAAACCGCTTTTTCTCTCAGAGATCGGCACAGCACGCGAGATGAGACGCCTTTCAGGGGCTGTTTCTCCGCTGCGCTCAATAGACATGGAAAAAGCGTTGACATGGGTCGAGAAGTTGATGGAGATTCAACTTGCTCCTGAACAGAAAATGGCAGTCTCCTTAGGCCTCAAGGAAAAGCTGCTCATCATCACGGGTGGTCCAGGAACTGGAAAAAGCACGATCACGAACGCCATTCTCAAAATTACACAGAAACTCACCAGCCGCATTCTACTTGCGGCTCCTACAGGGCGCGCTGCCAAGCGCCTCACAGAAATCACGGGGTGTAAAGCGCAGACGATCCACAGCATGCTCGAAATGGATTTCAAGTCGGGAGGGTTTAAGAGAGGCAAGGATAACCCTGTTGAATGTGATCTGTTGATTATCGATGAAGCAAGCATGATCGACACCTTTCTCATGCACCACCTGCTCAAGGCGATCCCGAGCAGTGCAAGAGCGATCTTTGTAGGAGACATCGACCAGCTTCCCAGCGTGGGACCTGGAAATGTGCTCAAGGATCTGATCGCATCCGAACGGCTTCCTGTGATTCAGCTTAAACAGATCTTTCGTCAAGCTGCCGGTTCACGCATCGTGACCAATGCCCATAGAATTAATGCGGGTGAATTTCCAGATATTCAAACGATACCTAGAAGCGACTTTCAGTTTATTGCGCTCGAAGAACCTGAAAAAATTGTCGAAGAGATTGTGAATCTTATCGCAACGACACTTCCCAAGGCCTACCATTTTCATAAATTTGACGAGATTCAGCTGCTTGCTCCTATGAAAAAGGGAATCATTGGCATTGAAAATCTCAACGTTGTCCTCCAAAAAGCATTAAATCCCTCCCCTTCCCCCCTTGTGCGGATGGGGCGCAGCTTTCACTTGGGCGACAAAGTCATGCAGATACGCAACAACTATCAGAAAGAGGTCTACAATGGAGACGTTGGCCGTATTGTCGCCATCGATCTCACAGAACAAAAGCTGCTTGTCCGTTACGATGAAAAGAGCGTGGGTTATGAGTTTTCAGAAATGGACGAGCTTGTGCTTGCCTATGCGGTCTCAGTCCATAAATATCAGGGAAGCGAATGTCCCTGTATCATCATTCCGGTCCATACTTCTCACTACAAACTTTTAAGTCGCAACCTTCTTTACACGGCAGTCACGCGAGGAAAAAAATTGGTGATATTGGTTGGTACCAAAAAAGCACTCTCGATCGCGGTTCGCAATGAAGATGTCAAAAAAAGGCACTCAGGACTTAAGGAAAGGCTGAAGGCTGAAGGATAAAAAGGAGCTCTTTGCCTTTCTCTTCTTTCAGCCTTTCTTATTAGGTGACTGCTGTTCCGGGCAGCGCATCTCGCAAGGCTGGAAGCTCAATGCCGAGCGCGGTATCTGCAGCAAGCAGCATGCCTTGGCTTTCGATGCCCATCAAGGTGGCTGGTTTGAGGTTGGCAACGACGGGGATCTTTTTGCCAATGAGAAGTGATAGATCTTCTAGTTTTTCTCCGATCCCTGCGATGATCGTCCGTTTTTCAAAGCCAAGATCGACGCTAAGCTTTAGAAGTTTTTTGCTTTTAGGTACACGTTCTGCCGAAAGAATCTCTCCGACGCGGAGGTCGAGTTTACGTACATCATCGATCGAGATCTGATCTTTTAGTTGAACTGTAGGCGCAGCTGCTATCGGTTGTTTTAAAATTTCCAATTTTTTGATCTCCTGTTCGATGAGTTCATCTTCGATTTTCGCAAAGAGGTGCGCGGGCTGTGGAAGTGTTTTTCCTGAACTGATCTCTTCACCCATCAATTTTTCCCACGTCTTAATAGTCATGCTAAATTCAAAACCGAGTAGCTTCCATAGACGCTCTGCTGTGTCGGGAATCAGCGGAGAAGAGACGATGGCAAGTGCTTTTAAACATTCAAGACAGCAAGCAAGTGCTGTATCCATTTCTGCGTGTCGTGTAGGGTCTTTGAGCAGCACCCATGGTTTTTTTGCATCAAAATAGACGTTTCCCACATGCGCAAGTTCCATCACGAGTTGTGAGGCACGCCGCAGGTGAAACCCCTCGTAGGCTTTTGCGATCTCTTCCATCAGCATTTCAATCTTGAGCAGAAACTCGCGGTCAACGGGTTGTAGGGCGCCTTTTCCTGGCGCTTTCTGCTCGCGATGATTCTGAATGAAGACAAGCACGCGGCTTGCAAGATTTCCATACTTTCCCAAGAGCTCGCCGTTACAGCGCATCTGAAAATCTTTCCAGGTGAACTCCGCATCCTGCGACTCTGGTGCATTGGCTGCAATTGTGTAGCGGATCTGATCTGCGGTAAATTTCTGAAAGAAGGTTTCAAGGTCGATATACCAGCCTTCTGATTTACTAAACTGTTTGCCTTCTAGATTGTAAAATTCATTGGCCGGAAGTTCATTCACCAAGTTGTAGGGCACTCCCTGTCCCATCTCCATGGCTGGGAAAAAAACAGCGTGAAAAGGGATGTTATCTTTTCCGATGAACTGGACATATTTTGTCTCACGATCTAGCCAAAAGGGCTTCCATGCATCGCGGTCGCCTTTTTTCTCTGCCCACTCTTTGGTGGCAGAAATATAACCAATAGGCGCGTCAAACCAGACATAGAGCACTTTTCCTTTTGTATCAGGAAGAGGCACAGGTACTCCCCATTCGGCATCCCGCGTGATCGCACGTGGTTTTAAATCTTCTGCATAAGCTTTTGCAAAATTGAGAACATTGGGCTTCCATTTTTTTGTCGCAAGCCAGACCGCAAGCTCCTCTTTGAAATGATCGAACCGCAAAAACCAGTGCTTAGTGGGGCGAAGCGTGAGAGCTTTCCCAGTGATTTTTGAACGAGGTGAAAGAAGGTCGGTAGCCTCATAAC
>JBIOJU010000072.1:0-6045 GCA_044451165.1 Chlamydiales bacterium
ACGCCCGGCTTTTCTTTTGTATTACGACAGTCTTGATCGCCAATGGCTCGGCTCACGTTAACGCCATGATTCCATCTTGGAAATCTTAATCGCTTAGGGTTAGATACTGCAGGCCACTCAACCGCAATTTGAGGATTTTCAAGAGCAGCCGCCGCTCTAGCCGCATCTTTACGACTATGCCAATCTCGCACGCATGATAGCGGTATCGATTTCAACTGTCCGTCAATGTTTCTGTAGATATTAGCTTCCGAATCCCCTACTGTGGCCGTATAAATTTGATGTGTCTGTTTATTAATATGGCAAAGTACAGCGGTAGTTCCAATTCCATTCCATTCGGGACGATTAGCTACAAGCTCATGAGTTTCATCAAAGAGAAACTCGAATGCTTGATGCACATTTGCTCCTGTTTTTTCAAGTAGTTCAAACCATCTTTTTTGAAACTGATCTCTTGCAAACAGAGCGACTGCCTCACCTGCATGTCCATCCAACACCCCCACGAAAACTCCGGCGGAAGTTTCAACATGGAAATGGGCATCTTCCATCGTTGGCCTGCTTCCTTGGGCCTCATGCACATAACATTTTTTGACACTCAATTCGCGGCGGGACTCGCACCTTAGAAGTGTTTCAAGCGAAGGGATGGCCTCTTCAGCTGAAGCGTAACACTTCCTTCTCTCCTTAGACACATGCTCCACGAGCGCTTTTTCCATGTTTCTTCTTGCTTTGGAAATTGCCTCGTTAAGCGGCAAGCTACGGGGCCTCCAAAGCGAACGTTTGGCGATTTTTTCTTGTGATAGTGGGGTGACACTTGTATCGTTACTAAGGGCGGGCTGCAATAGTTCCGTTAGAGGGATCAATTGCATTGCTTCTCGAGGCTCTAGCTGTATCCTTGGAAATTGTATAGAAGCGAGTCTCTCTTCTCGAGGAGCAGGTCTCTCTATTCTATGACTAAAAAAAACTTCCTTTATAAAAAAAATGATCCGTTCAACTAATCCGATCAATCCGCCTAGGATTGGCAAAGCTTCTAAATTGGCAAGAGTGGCTTCTCCCCAAACTTCTGATCTTGAATTTCTGATGAGTGCAAAGCGACGCTCTGAGTATGGAGCTCCAGAAAAACCTGTGCTGAGAGACAACATGCAATCGTCGTATGAAAGGCTGTATTGTCTTGGGTGATTTTCTAAAAACATCATTGCCCCCACTTATTCATAAATTATAGACAAGCATCTTATCATATAGTTTACGATCCATCCAACTCTAAAGTCATCAAATTAAAAATTAATGTTAACCCCAGAGTCCCGTGTATAAATAATAAACACTACGAAGAGATTCTTGGATTTCATGATTGAAAAAATCGACGTTGGCCAAAAAAAACCCCTTTCCTATAATCCAGTGTTTTTCGTCCTTAAGGTTATAGATCACATGACACACACTTTATCTGATCAGTCTGAAGTTGTGGAAAACCTTCTTCGCAAAGGTGAGCTACATCTGATGCGAGGCGAACTGGTTGCCGCCTCACGTTGTTTCAATGAGACAGCGCAGCTTGCTCCTTCAGACCCGAGCGTTTTTTTTCGTCAGGGGCTCGCCTTCTTTGAGTATGGAAGTAACGAGGGAAAAGAAAAAACCCTGCTCATTGCGTGCAAAAAGTTTAAAACAGCTCTTGCATTGAATGGAAACCTCATCGAGGCGTGGCACGCATGGGGCAATGCTCTTTTTTTACTCGGCACGACCTATCATGAGCACCACTATTTTCAAGACTCCGAGGAAAAATACAGCGAAGCACGATCGAGGATAGGCTCGCAAAAATATGACGCCTCCGCTGAACTCTATTGGGACCATGGCGCTGTCCATCTACAACTGGCTATTCACTCGGGCGAAGCGGTCGACTTTCATTCTGCGCTCCATGCTTTTGAAAAGGCACGAGCTGAACAAACCGACCTTCCAGCACAATTTTGGAACGATTTTGGACGCGCATCTCTCTATCTCGGCGAATGCATCACAGATACACGGCTTTATGTCAAAGCAATGAGCTGTTTTAAACACGCCATTTCCCTAGATGCTAAATCTCAAAATAGCTGGGCCCATCTCGGACAAAGCTTGCAAAAGCTGTATGGACATACACATGATGAAGACCACTTTGCACAAGCAAATGACTGTTTTGCATCAGCACTCACTCTTGCTCCAGAAGACACGGAACTCTGGCTTCATTGGGCAAACTTCCTTCTTGAATCAGGACGCCGCACAAAAGATCTGAAACGGCTGCGCTCCGCCATTGAAAAATGTCACCACGCCTACGCATGCGATCCAAGCCTTGCCCTTGCATGCGCAATCTGGGCTGAAGCACTTGCACTGCTTGGCCTATTTTCGGAAAGGCTCGACCTCATATACGAGGCGGAACATAAGATCTCTCAAGCTGCCACGCTAGATCCTGAATCAATTGAGACGATCTATTCGTATGGCATGTGCCTAAATGCATTTGGTCGGTATTACAACGACTACGACTACTACTACCAAGCAATTGAAAAGTTTCAAGAGGGGCTCTCTCTGGATCGCACCGAGGCAAAACTTTGGCATGCGATTGCCGAGACATATACCTATGTTGCGGGGCTAGATGAAGATTTGGAGTCGTGGGAGAAGTCTTTACGATTCTATGCGAAAGCGCTCGATCTCGCATGCAACAGCTACTATATTTTTGATTACGCGCTAGCGCTCTTCACCTATGGCAGCTTAACAGGCGATCCTACAATTGTAGAGCAGTCGATTTACGAATTTGAACGCGCGTTAGGACTACAAAAAAATGCGCCCTATACTCACCCAGACTGGCTCTTTCACTATGCATCTGCTCTCGACTTTATTGGAGACTTTCTCGAAGAAGACTCTTACTACTCAAGAGCCATTGAGATTTTTTCTCACGTTCTCATGCTGGACCCAGATTTTTCCGGAATCCATCACAAGCTTGGCCTCGCTTTCTCTCATATGGGCGATCTCATGGGAGAGACAGAACAATTTTTCCGCGCCCTCCATCACTTTAGGCTCGCTCTTAAGCAAGAGGAAGAGAATGAGCAGGTTCTGCTAGACCTCGCAATTACACTCATCAACATCGCCCAAAGGTCGCAAGACCCTGCTGAGGCGGACCAGCTCTATCGAGAGGCTGAGCACAAAATGACGCAAGCCGCAAAATTGGGTAGTCTATCTGCCTACTACCACTTGAGCTGCCTCTATTCGATCCTCGGGCAGTATGAAAAAGCGATGCGCTTTATTCTGAAAGCGGAGAAGCACGAATCGCTACCTCCACTTGATGAACTTCTTGCTGACGACTGGCTCGATGGCCTGCGCACCACTTCCGATTTTCGCGACTTCCTTTCGCACCTCGAACGCAGGTAAGAAAGAAAAGAAAATCCCACCACAGAGACGCAGAGGAAGATGAGTTAAGCACAGAGGAAGAAAGAGAGAGAGGGATCTTTTTTTTGCGGGAGTAGCAAAAAAAGAACGCTCCAGCTGCTATCCGCAGCAAATAAGAAAAAGAGGGTCCTTGAGATGGGATTTTCTTTCTTCTCTTACTCGCTGTGGAATTTTTCTTATTTGCTGCGCGAGCAGCAGGAGCTTTTTTTTGTTTTGTTCTCCCCAAAACAAAAAAGACAACCTCCCTCTTACCTCTGTGCATCCTCATCTTCCTCTGTGTCTCTGTGGTGGGATTTTCTTTCTTTTTCTTTCTTCTTCATGGTAAGCTAACGAATTGCTTATTGGGAGATTTATGGATAGACGTTCGATTATTTTTGTACTCGTACTCTCGCTTACCCTATTCGGGGTACACTACTGGTTTTCTGGAAAAGAACAGGCGGCAGCTCAGCAGCCCCAGGTTGTGAAAACGGAGGAGTTAAAAGCCCCGACAGTTACTTCACCAGCCACTCCTGGAAAAGATGAGGAGAAGTTCTACGTCCTTGAAAATGCTTATCAACAGCTCGTCTTTTCCAATATTGGCGGAGCTCTTGCCGAGATCAATCTTCCCTTCAAAAACACCTCAAATGCAGAAAGTGTCGTGCGAAAGATCGAGTTTGATGACATTCTGCAAAAAGAGTACCCACAGACTGTCCATTTTCCAAATCAAAGTTATTTCGCAGCCTCTGATAAAGCAACTTCACCGGAGCTGCTTACCCCAAAAAATGGAGGATACTATCCTCTTATCCGCCGCAGCATCATCGGAGCCGCGGGCCGTGTGAGCGTACGCGTTCAGCCCCGTTACTATGCATTAAATATCCTCTCTCAAGATGAACGACAAGGCGATCGTGTTTACAAGCTCAAGCAATTAGATAAGGACTCTATCGAATTTGAACTTGTCCAATCGGGTCGCAAGATCACGAAGCGTTTCTCTTTTCCAAAAGATCCTAAAGCGGCGCCCTATTGCATCAATCTCTCGATTAAGGTCGAAGGAGATGCGCGCGGACTTTTTTTAACGTCAGGAGTACCTGAAGTCGAGCTCATGTCGGGCAGTTTTTCTCCTTCATTAAAATACCGACAACTTCGCAACAAGAAGTCTATCGTTGAGCAGGTCGATCTCCCAAAAACCAGTCTCACCTTCTCCTCTTTTTATCCCGACTGGGTATGTGATTCTAACGGTTTTTTGGGCGTCATTATGGATCCTCTCACCGAGATCGAAGCTGGCTTTCTCGCAGAACGTGTCCCCGGCGAAATAGTTCCTACTCGTCTCATTACAATTGATGTTGAGCAGAATCTCTATCCCGCAGATAAGTATCCAGGGTATGAGATCGAAATGCCCCTCAAAAACAGCACGGAGGAGCAACGCTTCCGTATTTTTGCAGGGCCTTTTGCAAGTACCGTCCTGAAAACGATCGATAAAACTTTTATCGATCCAGCGAAGCATTATACCCCTGATTATCTTGCCTCACAAAGTTTTCATGGCTGGTTTGCATTTATTTCCGAGCCTTTCGCAAAATTTCTATTCTTTTTGATGAAGATGTTTTATTCGATCTCCCATTCCTGGGGGATATCCATCATCCTGCTCACAATTGCATTGCGCATCATGCTCTATCCTTTAAATGCCTGGTCGATCAAATCGACTTCGAAGATGCAAGAGATAGCCCCACAAGTCACGGCGTTACAAGAAAAATACAAAAAAGATCCTAAACGAGCGCAGATGGAAATTGTGGGATTATACAAGGCTAAAGGCGTGAACCCCTTTTCTGGCTGTCTTCCTCTCCTCATTCAGCTCCCCTTCTTGATTGGGATGTTTGATCTATTAAAATCCACGTTCGAGTTAAGAGGCGCGCCGTTTATCCCGCACTGGATCGACAATCTTACCGCTCCAGACATTGTATTTAGCTGGCACTACCATATTCCTTTCTTGGGATCGGACTTCCATCTGCTTCCGATTCTGATCGGGCTGGTCATGTACGTGCAGCAGAAATTTAGCTCGCCATTACCCAAAGATAAGAGCCTCTGGACAGACCAGCAGAAACAGCAGAAGCTGATGGGTAACATCATGGTTATCGTATTCTCTGTGATGTTCTACAACTTCCCCTCAGGCCTAAACCTTTACTGGCTCTTTTCCATCCTTTTAGGCATCTTCCAGCAATGGATGATGACAAGAAAAAAGCAAGCGCTCCAAAAGACATAACAAAAAGCGCTGGGAAAATACGTTGATGCTTAAGAAGCGCTGAATAGAAGATGAAGAAGTGATGAACGATAAGTGATGAGTGATGAGTTTAAGAAAGATGTTGGCATTTTCTTGTGAGCTGACGATTACATTCCAATTTTAGATTTTCTTTCTTTAGTTCATCACTCATCATTCATCGTTCAGCGCTTCTTTTTTTCTCATCACTTCTTCATTTTCTATTCAACAATTGAGGGTTAGTGATGCAGGCGTGGGAAACATTTCTTCGTGAACATGAAGAGCGTTTGGGCAAGGAGGTGGTGAAGCAGTGGCTAAGACCTCTACAAGTTGCTCGCTTTGACGCTGGAAATCTCTATCTTTTGGCACAAAACTTCTTTCAGATCTCCTGGTTCAAGGAACACATACAACCCTACATCAAA
>JBIOJU010000073.1:0-6007 GCA_044451165.1 Chlamydiales bacterium
CTCTACAAGGTGAGGTGGGCGAGGGGGGCGAAAGGCAATTTGGCGACTGTTTGGTTGTTACCTCGATCGAAGCTCCCGCGGAAGGCACCGGCTACGCCATTCTCAAAGATAAGATGAACGAGGTGCTCTCCACCCTCACCGATCGAGAGCGCACGGTGCTCATCGAACGCTTTGGACTCCTCGATGGTAAGCCCAAGACACTTGAAGAAGTTGGCCTTCGCTTTAAGGTGACACGAGAGCGTGTTCGCCAGATCGAGGCAAAAGCCCTGCGAAAGATGCGTCACCCGACACGCTCAAAGCAGCTTCAGGCGTTTCTTGATCTTCTCGAAGGAGAATAGGAAGAAGTGATGAATGCTGAGTGTAAGAAAGAGCAGTTTCCCTGAAGTTGAACGTCAAAAGAATTGAAACAGCGCAGGGAATTTTGTTCGGATAAGTTCACGCATTTCTTTCTTCAGTTCATCACTCATCACTCATCGTTCATCATTTCTTGATCTTCTGAATAGAAAGAAAAGAGGGATCTTGTATAAGAAATCTAGAATGGAGCGTAGCGGGGTCGAACCGCTGACCTCAACAATGCCATCGTTGCGCTCTACCAACTGAGCTAACGCCCCATAATCAGAGGGAAATTTTAGGCTTTTTTCAGATTATGTCTACATTAATCATGAAGGACGCTCTATGAGTTTTTTTGAACAGATCTCCCTAGCCACACCCGACCCGATCTTCGGGCTGATTCGCGCTTTTCAGGCTGATCCGCGTCCAAATAAGGTTAACCTCACAGTAGGGCTTTATAGGAACGAGGAGCTAAAGACGCCGGTTTTAGAGTGTGTAAAAAAAGCCGAAAAAGAAATCCTTCATGGAGAAAAGACCAAAGAATATCTTCCTTTGGAAGGGGATAAAATCTTTTTAGACCAGGCGGGAGCGCTTGTGTTCGGAGAGACTTTTTGGAGCAGTTCTCAGGCGCGTGTGGCGCGGATCCAGGCGGTCGGCGGAACTAGCGCGCTTCGGACGGGAGGTGAGTTTTTATCCCACGAAAAAATAGGGGAAGCGATCTACCTCTCCGATCCAACTTGGGCAAACCACAAAGCGATCTTTCCTAAAGCGGGTTTAAAAGTTGAGTACTATCCTTACTACGACCGAGAGAGACATGAGTTCAATTTTGAGGCGATGTGCCATGCTCTTGAAAAACTGCCTCCCAAAAGCATCATTCTTTTGCACGCCTCATGCCACAACCCGACAGGTGCAGATCTGAACTTAGAGCAGTGGAAGAAGCTTTCGGGACTTTTTTTTGCAAAACGGCTTATTCCCTTTTTTGATTTTGCGTATCAAGGGTTGGATCGAGGAGTTGAACAGGACGCGGAAGCAGTGCGTCTTTTTGCAAAAGAAGGCCATGAAATGCTTGTGGCCTATTCGCTCTCGAAAAGCTTTTCTCTGTATGCAGAGCGAGTTGGTGCTTTATTTGCCGTTGGAGGCTCGCACAAGGTTGCAGAGCATTTGAATAGTAAACTGGTGGCAATGACACGCCCAAACTACTCCAATCCTCCTCTACATGGCGCGCGCATCGTCGCAACAATCCTCACCTCTCCTCAGCTGCGAGAAGAGTGGGAAAAAGAGCTTGGGGATATGCGAGCGCGCATTATTGAGATGAGGACAGCGCTTGCAGAAAAGCTGATCACTAAATCCCACAAGGTGGACTTTAGCTTCTTAAAAAACCGAGCCGGTCTTTTTACCTTTTCCGGACTTTCTGGACTCCAAGTGGAACGGTTGATTAAAGAGCACGCCATCTACATGACAGCCGACGGCCGCCTAAACGCCGCCGGTCTCAATCACCAGAACCTAGACACCGTAGTAAATGCCATCCTCGCCGTGTTGTAAAGGGGAGAAGAAATGGATCGGGCAAGGGCACAGGCACGTTCACAGGCACGCAAGAAAGAATAAGAAAGATCAATTCTAACTCCAAATTTTTCTTTCCCTCCTTCGTGCCTGTGCCCGTGAACGTGCCCCTGCCCGAACTCTCTTCGTTGCGAGTGAACGTCCCCGCTAGTGACGTGTGCCCGACTGTCTCTGGTGTACCCTCCAAAGACTTCACCAACTCTTCCTCTTTCTCTTTCTCTTTTTGTTCTTTAATTGATTTCAATGGTGATCGGATCGCTTTCTTGATCTGAGGAGTCAAAAGCTGTGATCGAATAGAGCGTTGAATCTCCTTTCTTTCTGTCGTGATCCTCATATTTCAACGTGGTGGGGGCAAGGGTCGCAATTTTTACGTTGTTACGATACACGAAATAACCCGCGGGAAGGGTCTCCGGCGCCTCCCATCTCAAAAAATTGAGTATCTCATATTCCAGACCAAAATCATTTGTCTCTTGACCTCCAATGAGATTTTTTGCTGGTGCAACGGGCGATGGAGGTGTGGCTGTAGGTTGCATAGCAATAGCGATTGGGCCAATGGCCCCGCCGGCGCCAAGAGTAATTGTGGCGATGATTGAATTATTGCTTGTATCGATCACAGAAATAGTGTCATCGGCCATATTCGGAACGTAGAGCAACGTCCCATCCTGTGTAAAAGCAGATTCCGAAGGAGCGTTGCCAACCCTGACTGTAGCAGTCACTAAATGGGTAGTTGTATTGATCACAGAGAGGGTGTTTTCACCTGAATTCGACACATAGCCAAATTGTCCGTTTGCAGTGATTGCGGTGGAATAGGGATTTTGCCCAACGGGAATTGTCGTAATCACCGTGTTGTTAGACGTGTCAATAACAGAGATCGTATCGGAAGAGGCGGAGGTATTAGCGACATAAGCAAAAGCCCCGTTAGGCGTAATTGAAGCGCCATTCGGAAATCCACCCACCGTGATCGTAGCAACCACCGAATTGTTGCTGGTATTAATCACAGAGACGAGGCCAGTCGTGCCCAGATCAGTCACATAGGCAAATTGTCCGTTAGGTGTAATGGCTATAGCAAAAGGTGCCGAGAGCGTAATTGCTGAGGCGACCGCATTGTCGCTAGTATCAATCACAGAGACGGTGGTTGGAGAGCCGTTAGCTACATATGCAAACTGGCCATTGGGCGTTATTGCTATGCCAGCTGGCGAAGCTCCGACTGTAATTGTAGCAACGACAGTGCGACTGGTTGTATCAATCACAGAAACAGTGCTGCCAGAGTTATTTGTTACATAGGCAAAACTTCCGTCTGGTGTAAAGGCGATAAAGTCTGGTCCCGTTCCGACTGTAATGGTCGCAATAATCGCATTGTCACTAGTGTCGATCACAGTGACAGTACCGGGAGCATTACTATTATCAGCCACATAAGCAAAATCCGCTGTTATCTGATTAGGGTAGGTGATGCTCAATGCAACGAGCAGCGAAAGAGCGGGAGTAAGAAATCGAACCCGAGTCATTTTCATGGTTTTCCTCACAAGACGAAAAACCTCTATTCTTAAATTATCTATCAATTAGTACAACTTTTTTTGAAAAAATAAAGACAAGTGAGCCCCGCATCGTTTATAGAAAAAAAGATCTTATGATTCATTCATGCCTTATCTCATTTTACTTGCTTGCTCTGCTCTTGACTCAAGAGCTATGCGCCGAGAGGTCCTTCTCGATTCCGGAGAACTACAAACGTTCGTCTTCTCAGCAATCTCCTCCTTCCCCAGCGCCCAAAGCATCCAATCCTCTGACGAAAGCGTGGCCTCTTCTCGAGATCAAAGCAGGATACTTCTTTTTCTCCGATGCCAAAATGAGAAAAATTTATGATCGAGGAGGATTAGATGTTCAGCTTAGCGGCTCCTTTCCCTTGCGAAAATGGCTGCAAATTTACGGCAGTGTCGAATACCTGGAAAGACATGGAAGATCGCTCGCAGGAGAAGAGAAGACAAGAATTTGGGAAGTTCCGCTCAGTTTGGGCCTAAGACCCGTGATTAAAATTTCTGAAAAGGCATCCTATTATTTCACCTTGGGCCCGCGTTACTTTTTTGTGCGCGCCCATAATAACTCACCATACGTCGACAGAAAGATTGATCAAAATGGCTTAGGAGGCTTTGTAAATACCGGCTTCTACTTTTTCCCCATGCGCCATTTTTTTATAGATGTTTTTGGGGAGTACTCTTTCAAGCAGATGCATTTTCACTCTTCGAAAACCAATGTGTACGCAAGAAAAATAGAAATCGGCGGCTTCTGCTTCGGTCTAGGTCTAGGATACGCCTTTTAGAAATCATTCAAACACGAAAGAATAAAAGGGTAAAAGGATAAAGAAGATCCTGAAGTCTCTGGAGTAACCTCCAAAGACTTTACCTCTTCATCTTCCTTTTTTCTTTTCTTCTTTACTGCTACTTGAATTGATCTCTGGGAGCATGCATTTTGGGTGGTATGCGACGGATACGTTACAAACCTTATGCGCTGCTGGCGGCTTATCTTTTTTTGCTGCTATCCCTGCCACACGGAGCGACGGAGAAGATGCGTTATGCTGCAGTGGGCCTGGTCACACCTGTCTGGAAATCTTTTAATTTTTTTAAATACGCAACCATTCAGCTGTTAACGATTGTTCCTCCTCTTGGAAAAGGAGAGAGTGGAGAGCTGCTTGCTGAACTGGAGACGATGAAGCGGGAAAATTTAGCTTTGCGGACGCAGCTGGTAAACGTGAGACAGTGGCTTTTACAAGAAGAGCGGATTGATAATGAGCTGCAGCGCTGGAAGACGATACACGCGGGCCATGTTCCGGATGATTTAAAGGAGTTTACCAAAAGAAGGGCTCTTGAGCTTCGCGATCTTTTAGATCTTCAACTTAGGGCGCTCCCTGCGAGAGTAATTTTTCGCGAGCCAGCATCGTGGAGCAGTTTTATCTGGCTAGATGTTGGCGAGAGACACAACCGTTTTTTAAAGAAGCGGATCGTAGCAAAAAATAGCCCTGTAGTAGTCGGCACTTCGCTCATTGGTGTGGTTGAGGAAGTGGGAGAAAAGAAGTGCAAGGTGAGATTGATCACCGATCCGGGTCTTGCACCCGCCGTAAGGGCGGTCAGAGGAAAAGAGCAAAATAGGTTTCTTCTCGAACACCTCGAGGGACTGATGCTTGGGCTGGGGGCAAGAACTGATCTTTTTACATCTTCTGAAGATGCGAAACGCTCTATTGCCTGGCTCGCCACATTGAAGGAGCGGCTGAGAGCGCCTGCAGAGGACCACTTTCTTGCAAAAGGGGCCCTTCATGGAGCAAGCCAATCGCTTCTTCGGACGCGTGGCACGCTGCTCGTCGGCGAGGGATTTAACTACGACTTTGCTGATGACGAGGGAGAAGCGCGCGACCTTCGTACGGGAGAGGGCTTGAGCACAAAAAAAAGCGGCCTCTCAGTTTTGAAAGCTGGAGATCTTCTTGTGACAACTGGAATGGATGGCGTCTTTCCGGAAGGCCTGCGGGTGGGCGTGGTTTCAAAAGTTGTACCACTCCGTGAAGGGGCCTCTTCTTACGAAATTGAAGCGAAAACCACATGCGGATCGCTCGATCATCTCTCGCATCTTACAGTACTTCCACCTTGCGATCATTAGGAACGGTGCATATACTCGAAGTTTCCCAGAGTTAACATTTAAGGAGAGAATATGCGCAATTTATTTCTCATGTTTGTGATGGCAATGACAGTTGTGGGCGGAGCTCTTTTTGCAAACGATCAAGAGACCCCAGAGGTTGCAACACCTGCAGCAGAAACTGCTCAGGTGAGCGAAACAGAAAAAGTCGAAAAAACAACTGCATCGTCTAGCGAAGAAGCTGCTCCAGTTCCAGCTTAATCTCGCTCATGCTGCGTTCCGACCCAAAAGCGCGCTGATAAACTCTTCGGCGCGCACTACCGTATTTCTCGTTTGATTCTTTAAAAATTTCTAACACATCTTCACCCAGCTCTACACCTGCTTGTGCGATGAGCGTGGGGTTTTGGTGCGATGTTTGAAAAAAATATAGGGGACGATCGAAAGCGAGAAAGTCGTATCCGATAGAAGAGTAATCGCCCAGATACGCGTCGCAGCGTGC
>JBIOJU010000074.1:0-5997 GCA_044451165.1 Chlamydiales bacterium
ACTCCAAAGCTTCTACATAACTCTGTCATCGCTACTTCCCCGCTCAGGTAGGCTTCTATTAACGCCCTTCTTTGGTCTTCCACTTTTTTTAACTCCCAGGCCATCGATACCTCCAAAATCTGAAGTTCTTTGGCCATTAAATATTGCAAATGTGTGGGAAAAAGTGTTACCCATGTTGGTGAACTGAAGTGTTACCTATGTTAGCGAACTGGACCCTCGGTGCTCTCGGTGTGCTCGGTGTTTAAGAATGGATTTATGCAACAAAGCCCCTTTCACTCTCACGTAAGACATCTTTAGAGTGTAGCAGTTTCGCTGCCGCCGCTGAATCCCTCACTTTGGAAGCACTACGTTCCAACATTTCTTCTTCAAACTCATTTAGTGCAATTTTTCTCAATCCGACTTCTCTCCATTTAGACAAGGAAGTGCATGCTATGGAAATTTTGCGTGCTAGTGCCAGCGCATCCAAAAGAGCTTGATTTGCACCTTGTCCTTTAAAAGGACTCATAGGATGAGCCGCATCTCCAATCAATGTAAATGCCCCAGCTTTTTCCAAAAATTTCGGATTGAGTAATTCTCGATCGTACATGGGATAACCTGAAATTTGTGCCGGCAGGGTTGCTGATAAAATTTGAGGAATGGGCAGATGCCACTGAGCTCTACGGCAAGCTTCTTCTTTAAGAGCCTGAGCTCCTTGAGCACTCAAAGCCTTAGCTTCTTCTTCGATCAATGGAAAACTAAATTGCCACATGACCGAGTCTAATGAGTATGGCATGATGTAGATCCGCTCATGACCATTCACGGTTTGAAACACAGTAGCGGAGTCTAGTAGAGAGCTCTCAATTCCTTTAAGAGCCTCCAAAGAACAGATACCCAAAATTACCACATAACCCAGGTAACGTAAGGGAGTAATATTTTCACCAATCAAAAAGTTGCGCACAACACTACGCAAACCATCGGCACCCACTACCAAGTCAGCCTTGGTATTCTTTATCTCTCCATTCACTTGAAAGCTCAGCTCAATATTTTTATCTTCACATTCTTTGAAAGAAACTAAGCGGTGCCCCCACTGCACTTCGTGATCGCCTAATTGCTCAAGTAATGCTAAGCGCAAAGCCTGTCGCGGAATATGCACATTTACACGCTTTGGAGACTTGTTAACATTTAAATGCGTCCTCATTCCCCATTCAGTAATTTCCTTTCCATCTGTAGTGTGCACCACATGCCGTGTGGAATTACCCGCTTCTTTTAAAGAAAAAAGCCCCAACCCTTTAATTGCATTACTTGCTTGCTGCAAGGTAAGTCCGTAGCCCTGAGCTCGTGCGTTAAAACTGCTATCGCGCTCATAAAGGGTAAATGGAATGCCGCGATGCAAACAAGCTACAGCCAACGCCATGCCTCCTATTCCTCCGCCAATGATTGCAATATGTGGATAGTTTTCTGAATCTGCTATGGGGCAACTCGTCGTAGGAATCAAACCTGATCCACTGCAATTATCGCATAAATATTGAGTAATTTTAGGGCGAATCGAAACCTTTCCCTCAGCCTGATTGTTTTCAAATTCATTAAGAGCTATTCGATAACGCAGTCTCGCTTTCCTGCGAAGCTTGAAGTTTTTTTTGCCAAGTCCACAACATTTTGGACAAGTCGTCCAATAAGCCTTTTGATTTTCCATTTTATTCAAGAAAAAGTTCTGAATATGTCTCTCTGCCATTTTGAAAGAGTTATGATTTGAAAATAGGAATGTTCCAAATATCAAAAACTTTGTGCAGGTCGAGATTTTTTGGCGCCCCTTCAATTTTATCAGCCAGCGTACAAAGGCCCGCAATCAACTGTTGTTGCGCATGAGAAATCGAATCAGGACTTCCATTGCGTACGCCACTCACAATACCTTCGAATAAGCGGTAGTAATACAAAAAAAATCCAGGATCATCACTCAGTTGGAATTCGCCGCGTTCTCCTATCTCGTTTACTTTCTCAGGCGGTTTAAACATATCTGCAAATTTCACCAGTCGATTAGAAGCATGGACACTCACATTTCCCTCTTCCGATGCAATTTCGCTAAGGCAAATAATATTGATCGCTGAAACTAAAATATTCGATTTGCTCTTGAGCGGAGCTAAAAGAACAAGGCTCCATTCTTCACAATACAGACGTATCGGCCCAAGCGACTCCAAAGGGGAGTGAACAATGGCAAAAATAGCACCATTAATGCTCACTAATTGGAGCCTGTGGTCTTCGTTGCTTTTAGGGAAATTAATTAGCAATTTGAAATCAAGCTGCTGATCTTTATTTAAGCCTTCCATAAAACCTGTTGAATCATTTTAAGAAAGGAAGATTTTATACTATACCATCCTTTAAAACAAGGGCTGGAATCTGTGTTAGAAGATATTTTTACTCTAAAGTCAGGACATTTTATGCTCATCATTCATCACTTCTTTATCTTCGGCATCCTTGCGATGCGCCTTAGCGCCTCTTGAGCCTTATCCGCCGTCGTAAATGCGGACAGTCTTACATATCCTTCGCCGTGCTTGCCGAACCCGGATCCGGGAACGGAAATAATCTGGCACTGGTTGAGGAGAAGGTCGAAGAACTCCCACGAGGTAAAACCTTCTGGTGTTTTCCACCAGATGTAGGGAGAGTCCACGCCGCCCCAGACACGATAGCCCATTGCTGCAAGGCCATTTCGGAGTGTGGCTGCTTGGTCAAGATAGGAGGCGATCTGCGCACGCGTTTCTCGTTGTCCCTCGTCTGTGTAAACCGCTTCTGCTCCGCGCTGAATTGGATAGGAGACGCCGTTGGATTTTGTGTTTTGCCTTTTTGACCAGAGGGGATGTAGTGGAAGATTTTTTTCGCCAAGGTGTGCTGTGAGTGATTTGGAGAGGACGGTGTAGCCGCAGCGGAGTCCGGTAAATCCCGCAGTTTTGGAAAAACTTCGAAATTCGATGGCTACCTCTTTTGCACCTTCAATCTCAAAAATGCTTTTTGGAACAGAAGGAGAGGTAATAAAAGCAGCGTATGCGGCATCAAAGAGAAGAATGGCCTTATGCTTCTTCGCATATTCTACCCAGTCTTTTAGCTGGGTGCTCGTGAGGGCAGTTCCTGTGGGATTTTGTGGCGAACAGAGGAAGATCAGATCGCACGCTTCTCGGGGTGGCTTTGGGGCAAAGCTGTTCTCCTCGAGACAAGGCAGGGAAAGGAGCTTTTGACCGCGGCCGCCCATCACACTCGCATCAAGATAGACTGGATAGGTGGGGTCTGTAATCCCGATCCTATTTTCAGTGTCAAAAAGATCGAGAATATTGACGATATCGGAATTGATTCCATCGGAGATAAAGATCTCCTCCTGGCTGATTCCGAGATTTGCATACTCATTTTCTGCGATGGCTTTGCGCAAAAAGGCGTATCCCTCAGAGGGTCCGTACCCGCGCACTTTTCCATCCCTGCTCATTTCTTCAACTGCCGCGCAGATGGCGCGGCTAATCGGCTGCGCAAGAGGAAGTGCCACATCGCCTATGCCGAGATTCACAATGTGGGCATTCGGGGAGGTCTTCTTAAGCTCTTCGAGCTTCCGCTCAATCACGGGAAAAATATACTCGCGCTTAACTTCCAAAAAGTGTGGGTTGACCTTAGGCATAAACACCGGTTATCCTATAGAAATGATGTTTAAAAATATCCTTTTTTTCTTTTTTTTGCCCATCTACCTTTTAGCAAATCGCATCGAGATCGTGCCCGACTGGCCTATCTCTGAACAGGACGAGGTTGTCTCCAAACTGAAAAACGCCCTCGCGGAGTCGGGACGTACCGTTGTGCTTTCCAGTCTTGCTCCTTACATCCCATTTCTCCAAAAAGATGACAAACGCGCCTTCACCCTTCCAAAAGAGGTCTCACGGGTTGTGTTTTGGAATGTTGGTCAGAAATTTAAAAAACTAAATCTCTCACGCATGCCAAAAGAGAAGCTCATACTTTTCATGTGGGAGCCTCCGACAGTTCAAAAGCATCTTTACACAAAAAAGGTGCAGGAGCAGTTTGCCAAGGTGTACACATGGGATGATGACCTGGTCGACAACGTGCGTGTTTTTAAATTTTTCTATCCGGTTCTTCATCCGATGATCGATAACCGTCCCGCCTTCGAAGAGAAAAAACTATGTACGCTCATCAACTCCAATCGCCACAGCAAACATCCACAAGAGCTTTATTCGGCGCGCAAGCAAGTGATCGACTTTTTTGAAGAGAAAAAAAGTGGAGATTTTGAATTTTATGGGTGGGGATGGGAGAAGGAAAAATTCTCCACCTATCGCGGCTCTCCGCAAGATAAGATCGATGCGATGAAGAGCTACCGCTTCTGTATCTGCTACGAGAATATTGAAGGCAAAAAAGGGTACATTACTGAAAAGATTTTCGACGCATTTTCAGCAGGGTGTGTTCCCGTTTACTGGGGAGCGAGCAACGTTGAACAGTATATCCCATCCAACTGCTACATCGATCGCCGCAAATTTAAAGATCATGAAGAGCTTTACGCCTATTTGAAAAATATGAAAAAAGCGGAGTATGAGCAGTACATCGTCAATATCTCTACTTGGCTGAGTAGCAAGCAGGCTGCTCTTTTTTCCCAGGAGAATTTTGTGAAAATCTTTGCTGAAGCGGTCCGATGAGCGCTCTAGACTCTCTCAAGCAAAATTTGGCAAACATTGAAGAGCGCATCGGCTATACCTTTCTCGATAAAGACCTTCTTGTGACCGCCTTTGTCCACCGTTCTTTTTTCAACGAGCACCGCACCCTCTTAACTGAAAATAATGAACGCCTAGAATTTTTAGGCGACTCGGTGTTGGGGCTGATCATCTCTGATTTTCTCTTCCATACATTTCCTCAAAAACCCGAGGGAGAGCTTTCACATTTTCGGGCGCAGCTAGTAGAAGCAAAAGCATGTGCAAATTATATCCAAAAGTTGGGGGTAGGGGAGTTTGTTCTTCTCGGAAAAGGAGAGCAGATGAACGAGGGACGCGGGCGGGAGACGATCCTTGCCGACTTTTTTGAAGCGCTTATCGGTGCGATGTATCTCGATGGGGGTACAGACGTCGCGCGCCACTTTTTTTTTACCCACTTTCAAAAAGATCTTGAAGAGAGTTTAAAAACACCCGCGCGTAACTGGAAGGCAGAGTTGCAAGATTTTGCGCAAAAGCATCACGGCCTTCCACCCGTATACAAAGTGAACAAAGAGACTGGGCCCGACCATAGCAAGCTATTTGAAGTGAGCGCCCTGATCGACGGCAAAGTGGTTGGTGTAGGAACTGGGGCCTCGAAAAAAGCAGCAGAACAAGCTGCCGCAGAAGACGCCCTAGAAAAAAAGAACAAAAAAGAATCATAGGAAGAGAGAAGAAAGAGAGAAGAGGGATCGGGCACGCACGCGGGCGCGGACAAGGTCACGAAAGAGGGAAAGAAAAGGACAAGTTTGTGGATTATTTTGATCACGAGAAATTGGACGTGTATCAGGCGGCGATAGAGCTTGTTGTGTTGATAAATAGTATTGTTCAACAATTTCCTAAAGGAAGAGCTTATCTTGCCGATCAATTTCAGAGAGCAGGAACGTCTGTTCCGCTCAATATCGCCGAAGGTGCTGGTGAATTTTCAAGCGCAGAAAAGGGCAAATTCTATCGGATTGCAAAACGTTCAGCAACCGAATGTGCTGGAATTTTCGACATATGCCGTCGATTATACCTGTTGCAAGAATCCCAATATTTGAAAGGAAGAGAATTGTTGATCCGAATAGTTGCTATGTTGACAAAGATGGCAAAAGGAACTTCTTTCGTGCCCGCGCCCGTGCCCGCGCCCGTGCCCGCGTGCGTGCCCGATCCCTCTTCCCACTAAACAAAGCTGAGAAAAGACAATGAGCAAACAGAAAGAATTTTGGAGTTGTGGGGAGTGTGGCCACCGTCAGTTAAAGTGGACTGGTAGCTGCGGTGCCTGCCGCAAATGGAATACCCTTGTGCAGGAGGTGGA
>JBIOJU010000075.1:0-5936 GCA_044451165.1 Chlamydiales bacterium
AAAGAGGCAGCGTCAAGCCGCTGTCCGTGAAAGCGGCGCCGGGTCGCCGCACTCCAAAAAAAACCACAATTTTCTCTTGGGGGCTATGACAGTACAGAAGATTAAGAGAATACAAGCGAAATTGGTAGAGAATAACAAGACGCTTGCATTTGCAGAGTCGTGCACGGGTGGTCGAATGGCAGCACTCGTGACTGCAATTCCTGGAGCGTCTTCCTACTTTCTCGGCTCGATCGTCTGCTACGCCGATGCATTGAAGCGTGATCTTTTGCATGTCCCCGAAGAGCTTTTACAGACTAGGGGCGCTGTCAGCAAAGAAGTGGTGAGCGCCATGCTGAAAGGACTTTTTGAAGTCACGGCAGCAGATTATGGCATCGCTGTTTCTGGTATCGCGGGCCCTTCAGGGGGAACACCCGAAAAGCCGATCGGCACCGTCTGTGCTGCAATCGGCATGCGGGGCAACCCATCGCAGGTCTTCACTTTTCACGCGCAAGGCAAAACGCGCGATGAGGTGATTCTTGCTACCTGTGCGCATCTCTTCGATGAGTTAGAGAAGATTTTACGTGCTTAGGTCCCATCCTTCTTGTCGGTAGAATCGCGAGTCTCTTTTTTTGTGGGAGATTCTCCAGTGCGGGCCCATGCGTTTTTTGCATTTTCTATCATCGCGTAATGCACAACGGCGGCTAGAGGATCTTTTGCTGTGCAAGCAGGTATTATGGGAACTGTGTGTCCGTTTGTCTTTTTCACAATCTTTCCAAGGATGAGATTTAGATCACTACTCGAAGGCTCGCCTTCGCATCCTGTGATGCTCGTGAGCGCTTGTTTATAAGCGGTTTTGATGAGCTGATCGGTCTCTTTAAATGAAAAGGCCTCTTTTCTTACTTGCTCTATCGGATGAGGCACGTCCGCCATCTGCATGAGGATATTGCCATCAGGAAAGGCGCGTGCAACTAGTACGCGATAAATCCGCCCATCTCTTACGCAGAATTTGTCTTTGAAATAGGCATTAAAATCTGCGCCACGCATCGCCTCATTCATCTTGGGTTCATGAAGAACGACGAATTTCTGGTCGTGCGCAGGGAAGAGCAGGATCTTTTTTACAATAGCCTGGATAAGGGCCTTCTGTTTTTTTTGGCTATCTGGAATTTTTAAAGTAGCATTTAAAGCCCCTAACTCCGCATCCAATACCCGATAATTCACTTCGCCATCGGACCGGACAAGGTGGATAATGCCGCTCCTGATGCATACCTGAGTGACAAGCCGCAGAGCTTCACGAGGGGCAGGCAGGCCCTGTTTTACAGCCTCTTCACTCTCTCGCTTAAGTTGCGCTTGAAATGCTTCTGTGAGTTGTGATTCTAGTGGGGTTTCTACAAAATCCCAATCTTCTCGTTGTGTTGAAAAAACTTGTCTACTCTGAACCGCTTGTGCTGATGTAGCCATGAGTGTGCCTCGCAAATTTAATTTTTTCGAGAAGCATAGCAAAGACGGAGTTTAGGTTCCGTCTTTTTTGTCCGAGGATTCGAATTGTGGGGCGCTCGCAATTGAGGTCTTGCGACCATATTTTGAGTAATACGCTTGGAGATTAGCCATTGTGGCGTCATCTAGGTACGAAGATGGGCAGCCGCGGTTCTTCAAGACCTCAGTCGCGAATGCGCGTGAGCGGGCCCATATCATAACTTCAGGCTCCAATAACCTAACGAGTTCTGCCTTTTCAGCAAGAGAAGCGGGGGTTCGTGTGTAGGTGCCGGCTTGTAGGGCTTCGTTGGTAAGGTTTGTAGCCCCAGTACAATTACGAGACGCTGTTGTAAATGCGCCGCGAATAATGCGATCGAACGTTTCGATTTTAAAGGCTGCTTTTATTTGCTCTTTCTCTGGAGAAGGCTCTTCTACACATTGAATACAAAAAGGAGCCCATTCAATTGAAAAATGGCGTTGTAATTCGCTTCCATAACCTGCTCGGACAATTCTGTAGATCTTAGAGGGCGCGTTATCGGTTTTACAAAGCTTGCCCACAAAGAAATGGTTTAAATCAACCCTACTTGTGACGGCATGAATTTGAAGGTTCAGCCTTTTAGTAACTTGATAGTCTGCTTTAAACTGGAGAACCTCTTTCACAATCTCGGCAATTTGCCACTCGATTTTCGACGGCTCTTCGGGATGATCAAATGAAGCTTCTAATGCTTGCAGTTTTTTCCGATCGACAAAACGCAAGCTCTGCGAGAAGTCGGAACCGGTCAAAACAACCCCATTGTCCACAACATCCACTTTCTGTGCGCGGCGCAGCTCTGATGAGGGGTGATCCATCCGCTGCAACTGTGTGCGATACGCGTCCGTTAGAAGAATGGAAGTCTGCCAGGAACACACTGGATTCCATTTGAGTTGGGTAGTTGTTTTATAGCTGCAATCATCTGTAAGAATGCAGTGAAGATTCAGAGAGACGTGAGTGCTCGCTTCGTTCACTAAACGTCTAAACATTTCCTGAGGATTTGCTCGAAGCGCTTGGCACTCTTTATTTACTCGCGCAAAGCGGCCAGGGATTCCCTTTGTAATGTCGAGGAGTACACTACCGTCATCTTTGACGTGCGTATGCAAATAACAATAGGTCTTGAGTGCATCAACATCAATTCTTGTTGTCATAATTATCCTCTTAAAAATTATATGAGCATCGAGTCTAGCATTACTTGCGATTAAAAATATGTTGATAATTATTTAATCGAGCAGAAATTGATCGGCTAGGTTTTATCTTTTTTGTCGCTTGATTCGGTCTTCCCATCCGATTTACGTTCCTCAATCCCACGCAACGCGTTGATGAGTTGTTCTTTGTAACCAGCGCGTTCGAGAGACATGACTGTGCGTAACATCCTATCTTTCAGTCTAAAGGTTAGAACCTCGGGTTCCAATAGTCTCACTAACTCTGATGGGGAAGCCGGCCATTCTGGGTTCGGTGTCCAATCTTCATTTGCTAAAGAGCTTGGATTGGAAGAGCTATATTTGTTCACGTTGATCCAAGCTGTTTGCATCGCACCCCGGATAATGCGCTCCACTATTTCTAACTTGAAAACAGTTTTCATCTGTTCGGTAGTAGGAGTGGCGTCTGCTTTCTTGGCCTGCACCAATAAAACCTGTAGTGCTACGAACCCTGTTTTAAGAATTTTATAGTCAGAGCCTTTAATTGTGCAGAATTTACCGGCAAAGAAACGATCAAAATCAAAATGGCGTATGATATCTGCTTGATTAGTGACCTGGTCTATGCTCTTGAGAGGTGTCGGGTTATCCCACATGTCGTGGGGGCGCTCTTCAAATTTGATACACACCACACGAAATGCTAGCACGTCTTGGATGATCTCTGTGATGAGTGTCTTCACTCTCGTTTTCTCTGCAGGATCTGCCAGGGTGGCTGTAAGGGCATCTAGTTTTGCCTTGTCAATGAGACGGTATTCGAAGATCTTGCCATCTCGGTTTGCTAAGGATATCGCGCCATTTGCGAGGCGGTAACCGTTGAAGATCTTGCCATCTTCGTCGTATAGCGCACTGCTTTCGAATGCAACGCGCGCCACAAGACGCTGCTCTTCACTTGGTTGGTCCATCTGCTTGAGCTGTCTCTCGTACTCTTCCGTTAGCAGGTCGGTGACTACATCGGAGTGGGGGGTAGGCGCAAATCGCAAAGACACCGACCCGTCATCTTTGACAAGCGTTGTGAGAGCAAGGTTGTTTGCAGAGCCATGAATTGCTGTCATGCTTTTTTACCCTCATCTTTTTTGTCGCTTTGATCTTGGAAATTTTTGCCGGCAGTTTCGAATGCGTTTTTTAATAGAACTGGTTCTAGCGCCTTAACGAGGGGAGCATCGAATTCCGACTCCGGGCTAGGGATATATTGAAGGTTGGTGATGCCAGCTTCTGGACCAGGTTCGAAATCCAGAATAGTCATCTGTTGAAGGTTTTGAGCTGCCTTATTCTTTGCTCCGTCAATAATGTCGGGCAAGGATGTAAGGTGAAAGGCTCTGTTTTTTTCAGAAGGTGTACATGAAGACAGTTTTTCCGCTTGCACAACGAGTATCCCTTGACCCATCTCTTTTGCAACAAGAATTTTAAGAATCCTGTCATCTAGTTTGCAAAACTTTCCGCGGAAGTAGGTGTTAAAATCGGCGCCTGAAATAAGAAATGGAAGTCGAATTGTAAGAACGAGACAGTGAGGAAATGCGAACACCTCTTTAAAAAGCGTGGACACAATCCTCCAGGTTTTTTGCAGAGTCTTTTGCGGGTTCTGTAGCGTTTTTTCTAATTCACCGAAATTCTCTACATTCTGTGGAAAGTGGTAGTCGGTTGTATCGGAATAGATGAGATGCAGAATGCGGTTTTTAAACTGTACATTTCCCACGCACATTATCTGCTCTTTTCGCGCACAGGCAGCATTTCTGCGAGCCACCAAAAACGTTTTAGAAAGAAAGTTCGTCGTCTTGCCAGATTCGAGCGTGGTAGCACTGTCAGGAAAATACAAAAACTCCCTAACGCTGGCCGACAGTCTATGATTGACCCGCTCTACGTTCACCAGATCTTCCACTTCCAAGAATCGGAGTGGCGCAAATGTCAATTCAGCAGGAAGCGATTCCGCTCTAGACAACGTAGAAATGTTGAGGGCGACCGACCCATCATCTTTGACGAGTGTTGTGAGAGAAAAATTATTTGATGCGCCATTAACTGCTGTCATTATTGCCTTCGTGAAAAAATTAAAGTCCTGCAAATTTAGCGCATTATTGCATTAAAATATGTATTAATAATTATTTTAATCGATAATGGGTTGATGTTTATGCTATTATTGCCAAATCTTAAAAAATATGAGTTACACACTTTTAGATAGCGGTCATCAGAGAAAGTTGGAGAGGTTTGGGAGCCATGTGCTGATACGGCCGTGTGCCCAAGCTTTATGGATGCCCGCGCTTGCAGATCAGGCGTGGAAAGAAGCCGACGCAGTTTTTACCCGCGATGAGAAAAATAGTTGGAATGCAAAAAAACCGCTTCCGGCTTCTTGGCGCGTCGAACTTGGCGGCATTAAATTCAAGATTGCGCCTACCGATTTTGGTCATCTTGGGTTATTTCCAGAGCACAGTCTTTTTTGGCCTTGGATGCAGCAGCTCATTCGCAAACGTGGAAAAGGCGTGCGCGTTCTTAATCTTTTTGCCTATTCGGGGGGAGCCACACTTGCTGCAGCTCAGGCGGGGGCCTCTGTGTGCCACCTCGATGCGTCAAAGGGGATGGTGAGCTGGGCACGCGAAAACGCTGCACTGAATGGTCTTGAGGGCGCGCCCATTCGCTGGATCGTGGACGATGTCCTAAAGTTTTTAACGCGCGAAGAGAAGCGAGGGTCTTGCTATGATGGAATCATCGTCGATCCTCCAAGCTTTGGAAGAGGTAAACAGGGCGAGACCTTTATCATTGAACGTGACCTTCAGCTGATCCTCGACAAGTGCGAAAAGCTGTTTAGTGATCACCCTCTTTTCTGGATTTTTACCACACACACGCCAGGAATGACGCCGCTTGTGATGAAGCAGCTCATGGAAAAGCGTCTCAAGGGAGGCGTATGGGAGTCTGGAGAGATGCAGCTCCCCTCAGCAACAAGTTGGACAGTGCCCTCGGGCAGCTACGCTAGGTGGGAAGAGAAGAAGTGATGAGCGCTGAGTGAACAGCAGAAAAGAGAGAGGGAAGAAGAAGCACGATCCGCTAGCGCGGGCTTAGGTCGCCGCTCGCCGCGGCGGCAGGATGAAGAGAGAAAGAAGTAGAGGGAGGACACTGGCAATTTCTCTCCAATCGTGCCGCGACGGGCAGTCGCGACCTACGCCCGCGCTAGCGGATCGTGCTTCTTTCTCTTTCTTTCGCGCCCATGCTAGAGTTCCTATTCAAGATGAAAGTAGGCGAAAATGACAAGTGATGAACCGATCAAG
>JBIOJU010000076.1:0-5888 GCA_044451165.1 Chlamydiales bacterium
GAGCTGTATCTGCCATCAATCGTGCAACCGATCTTTTTCTAGATGTGCATCTCATGATTTATAACCCCTTTGACTACGTGGAGAGATTTGTAGAGGCGGGTGCAGATCGCATCACTTTCCATTTTGAGGCGACAGAAGATGTGGAAGAGACTCTTGCCTTCATTCGAAAGTGCAACGTTCAAGCGGGGCTTGCTTTTTCTCCTGAGACATCGCTGAGCCTCATTCCCAAATTCCTCGATAGATCTGATCTTATTCTTCTCATGACGGTAAACCCCGGTTTTGGTGGGCAGGCGTTCATGGACGAGGTGCTCGAAAAAGTGACTTTTACGAGAAAAGTGTGTGACGATCTAAACATTCGAAAAGGGGGCGTTGTGGATAAGAAAAAAGGAGTTCTTCCTCCCTTCGATATTCAGGTGGATGGTGGTGTGGATGCTAAGACTGCAAAGCGCTGCATTGATGCGGGGGCAAACGTTCTCGTCTCAGGAACATACCTTTACAAATCTCCGAATATGCGAGAGGCCATCGAATCTTTGAGGCATCCTACGTGAGAGCTTTTATTAAAGATGCAAATGTATATATTGAAGAACTCCTTCCTAAAGGAAGGAGATTCTCCGACGGTAAGGATTTTGACCTGAAAGATAGCTTGTCTAACCCGGCCCTAAAGGACCGGGATTGCGACAAGCGTTCCGTTCACAGAATGAGCTTGTGACGATAGGAGCGCCATGAAAAAAGTTGTTGTGATCGGCGGCGGGACGGGAAATTTTGCTGTTCTGAACGGCCTGAAAAATTTTGACGTCGATATCAGCGCAATTGTCTCTATGGCAGATGATGGGGGAAGCACGGGGATTTTGCGCGATGAGTTGGGGGTTCTTCCACCAGGCGATGTGCGCCAATGTCTCGTTGCGCTATCGACCTCATCGAGATTGATGCGCAGCTTAATGAACTACCGTTTTGAAAACGGGGGGCTGGGAGGGCACAGTTTTGGAAATCTCCTCCTCTCTGCACTTGAAAAGGTGACGGGCAGTTTTGAAAAAGCTGTTGAAGAAGTGGGAAAGATCTTGGCGATCCGGGGCAAAGTGATTCCTGTGACCACACACCAAGTGCGTCTTAAGATGATTCTCAACAACCGGCAAATTTTAGAGGGTGAAAAAGAGATCTATCTCTCACAAGAGATCGATCAAGGCTACAAGAGCATTTATCTCGAGCCATACCCCAAGGCAAATCCTCATGCGATTAATGAGATCATGAACGCAGACCTGGTCGTTGTAGGTCCCGGAGGCTTGCACACGTCGCTCATTCCAAATCTTCTTGTAGAGGGGATTAGCGATGCGGTGAGGAAGAGTCAAGCCAAGAAGATTTTTATCGCCAACCTGATGAATCGCAAAGGGCAGACTACTGGATTTAAAGTCGGACATTATCTTGAAGAGGTGGTCCGTTACATTGGCAGCGACATTTTTGACTACATCCTCGTGAATAATCAGACGCCGGCTCAAGAGCTGATCGATGTGTATGCTGAGGAAGGGGATCTTGTCATGAATGATCTTACCGATGAGAGGGTGATCTCCACTTCACTTTTGGGTGAGGTAAAAGAGGGGCCAAAAAAAGATCTGATGCGGCGCAATTTGATTCGCCATGATAGCAAAAAACTTTCACAACAGTTGATGAAAATTGTTAATAATCTTTGATTTAGACGACACCTTGATCGATACCTCAGCGTGTATCACTCCCATTAAACTTGTGGATGCACTCCGCTCTATGCGAAAAGCGGGGCTTGCTCTTGCCAATTGGGACGCGGCAGAAAGCATGATCAAGCAGCTGGATGCTTCAAAAGAGAGTGCAAAAGAGACGCTCATTGAATTTTTAGAAATTCACGGCGCAGATAAGAGGTTTTTAGAAATCGGCTTAAAAGAAGTTTATGAGAATTTGTCGTTAGATATGCCTATCCTGCCTGTGAACGGGGCGCTCGCGCTTTTAGAGGATTTAAAGGTAGATCACGACCTTGCCATTGTCACCGTGGGTAAAGAGGAGCGACAGCTCAAAAAGATGAAAAAAGCTGGTATTGATCACACACTTTTTTGTAAAATCGTCGCAACAGAATATCCAGATAAAAAATCTCATTACCAAATGCTCATGCGCGAGCAAGGTTTTTTGCCACATGAGGTGGTTGTTTTAGGAGATAGAATTGCTGGCGATCTAGTACCGGCAAAAGCCCTTGGGTGTAAAACAGTACATGTGCAGCATGGACGAGGACGACAGATGATCGCCTCAAAGATGGATGCGGACTACACCATTACTGAGCTCGAAGAAGTACGAGATATCCTCAAAGAAGTGATGAACGAACAGGAAATATGAGTACAGAACTTAAGAAAACACAGACCAATCAGATCACACCGGGAATGATGCTCTCCTTAGATGGGAAGATCTACCGTGTTGAATCAGCCGTGAAGGTGACAGTTGCAAAGGGGGTGCCCTTTGTAAAAACCAAGCTAAAAAATTTGATGAGCGATGATCTGATTGAAAAGAATTTTAAGCTCAACCAGCCGGTCGACGAGGTCTCGCTAACGGAGCGTCGTCTCGAATTTCTCTATCTCGAAGGAAAGAATTACCTTTTTCTAGACATCGGAAATTTAGAAGAAGTGCTCGTTCCTGCAAGTGTGATCGGAGATAAGGTTCACTATTTGAAAGAGGGCACGGAGATCAAAGCGATCTTTTATGGCGAGACGATTTTTTCTGTAGAACTCCCCCAATTTTTAGAGATCATGGTAGTCAAAACAGAGGCAGCAGAATCTAAGGCAGTTGCGAATGCAAACAAGTCGGCAATTTTAGAAACAGGTGCTAAAATCTCTGTCCCCATGTTTGTGGAAACGGGAGATATCATTAAAGTCGATACGCACACCAACGAGTACATCCAGAGGGTCTAAATCGTGGAACTAAAACAAATCAAAGAGCTGATGGCGCTAATGGAAAAATCGGGCGTCAGAAAGTTATTTATCAAAGAAAAAACAGGCGCTGAAATCGAAATTGAAAGGCAGGATGAGCAGCCTCAAATTCAGCTTCCGCCTGGGCCTTCTTATCCTTTTTATGCTGGCGCTCCACTGCAACAGCAAGATCAGACAAGTGCAACCGGCCCCACACCAGACGCTGTAAAAAAACAGGACCTCTCCAAGCAAAAGGAGGAGGGAAAATACGTGCTTTCTCCTATGGTCGGCACATTCTACGGATCTCCCTCTCCAAGTGATCCTGTATTTGTAAAAGTGGGCGACCGTGTCGAGGAAAACAGTGTTGTGTGTATCATCGAAGCAATGAAAGTGATGAACGAAGTCAAGGCAGGTGTCAGGGGCACAGTCGCAGAGGTGCTCGTCGACAATGCACATCCTGTAGAATTTGGCACCAAGCTATTCCGCATTGTATAAATTTATATGAAAAAAGTGCTAATTGCTAATCGCGGTGAAATTGCTGTACGAGTGATTCGCGCATGTCACGATCTGGGATTACAGACGGTGGCCGTCTACTCTCAAGCAGATGCGGAAGCGTTGCACGTCCTATATGCTGACGAAGCGATTTGTATCGGGGAGCCTCCAGCCCAGCGCTCATACCTAAAAGTGGCAAATATTATCTCGGCCTGCGAAATCACCGGAGCCGATGCGATTCATCCTGGATATGGATTTTTAGCTGAAAATGCACATTTTGCATCTATTTGTGAAAGTTGTGGCGTGAATTTCATCGGGCCCTCCCCAAAAACGATTTCGCTGTTAGGGGATAAGGCTGCTGCAAAGGCCACAGCAAAAAGCGTGAAATGTCCTATCATTCCAGGATCAGATGGTGTGATCTCTGACGTTCAAGAAGCCCTCAAAGAGGCGAAAAAAATCGGCTTTCCAGTCTTTATCAAAGCCTCTGCAGGAGGTGGCGGTAAAGGCATCCGGATCGCCTATGAACCAGATGAGTTTGTGCGCCTTTTTGCTGCAGCACGTACAGAAGCGGAAGCGAGTTTTAACAATCCCGACGTCTATCTCGAGAAGATGATCGTAAACCCACGACACATCGAGGTGCAAATTCTTGCAGATAAGCATGGAAATATCATTCATCTTGGCGAGCGCGACTGTTCGATTCAGCGAAGAAGGCAGAAGTTGATCGAAGAGGCGCCGAGCCCCGTTGTAAACGAGAGCCTAAGAAAAAAAATGGGTGAAGCTGCTATTGCGATTGCAAGAAAAGCAAATTACCACTCTGTTGGCACGGTTGAGTTCCTGCTGGATGAACGAGGCCATTTTTATTTCATGGAGGTCAACACCCGGATTCAGGTGGAGCACACGGTGACAGAGGAGCTAGTCGGCATGGACCTCATCCGCGAGCAGATCAAAGTAGCAATGGGAGAAAAGCTGAAAATCAAACAAAAAGACGTGACCTTTAACGGGCATGTGATGCAATGCCGCATCAACGCAGAAGATCCGCTGAACCATTTTGCACCCTCACCTGGCCAGCTCGAGTATTATATCCCGCCTGGCGGACCCCATGTGCGCGTTGATAGTGCCTGCTACGCGGGTTATCGTATTCCCCCAAATTACGATTCGATGATTGCAAAGTTGATCGTGAAGGGCAAAGATCGCAAAGATGCAATAGCCGTTGCGAAACGAGCGCTACAAGAATTCAAGATCGGCGGCATTCGTTCGACCATTCCCTTTCACCAGTTCATGCTGGATGATGAAAAGTTTTTAAATCACGACTACTTCATTAGCTATATCGATCAGTTGATCCTCGAAGGATGTAATTTTAAAAGCGATGAAAAATAAGGATAATATGCAAGAAGCTCTCTTGGCCCCTACTCTAAAGCGCGGCGCACATCTCGAGCTGCTCATTTCAGAACAGACTATCACCCGAAAAATTGCACAGGTTGCAAAGAGTCTCGATGATGAATACAAAGGACAAGAGATCACTATTGTCATGATCATGAAAGGAGCACTCTGTCTTGTTGCAGATCTCATCAGGCACATTCAGATTCCCTGTTCCATCGAGTTCATCCAGGCGTCCAGCTATGGAGCAAAAGGCACAAAGCGGGGAGAGCTCTCTATTTTTGGTCTCGAAAAAATCTCTTTAGAAAAAAAGCATGTGCTCGTTGTGGATGATATTTTCGATTCGGGTGCAACTCTATCGGAAGTGATGTCTCGCGTGAAAGAGCAGCAGCCAAAGAGCATCAAGTCGTTAGTGCTCCTTTCTAAAAATGTCCCTCGCAAGACAGTGTGTCATCCAGACTATGTACTTTTTGAAATTGAAGATCGATTTGTCGTAGGATATGGTCTTGATTACAAGGAGCACTACCGGGGGCTTCCAGGAGTTTATGCGCTAATGATGGAGAACCAGACGTGAAGGGCATTATCCTAGCTGGAGGACGCGGCTCGCGCCTGCATCCTCTCACACTTGCCACCTGTAAACAACTTCTTCCTGTTTTTGATAAGCCTCTCATCTATTACCCCCTCTCAGTTCTCATGCAGGCAGAGATCCGCGAAATTCTCATCATTTCAACACCCGAAGATCTACCTCGTTTTCAAACGCTCTTCGGAGATGGGTCTAAACTAGGGCTGGAGATCTCTTACGCTACGCAAAGTAGACCAGAAGGGATTGCACAAGCGTTTTTGATCGGTGAGACGTTTATTGGCGATGAAGATGTGGCTCTTGTACTAGGAGACAATATTTTTCATGGGCACGATATGCCCGCCCTGCTTCATCTGTGTACACAGCTGGAGGCGGGAGCTGTGATCTTTGGTTACGAGGTGAAAGATCCAGAGCGGTATGGTGTAGTGGAATTTGATGATCATTTTCGTGTCACAAAGATTGAAGAGAAACCGAAAGATCCGCGTTCTAAATATGCCGTAACCGGTCTCTATTTTTATGAC
>JBIOJU010000077.1:0-5861 GCA_044451165.1 Chlamydiales bacterium
GAATTTTATCGTTCTATCATTCTATCGTTTTTATCATTATTCCCGTAGGGGCCTTTCGCAAGCAAGATGTAGATTTTAATATTTGATGTTGAATTTGTTGCGAGCGAGAGTGAGAATTGTGCGAATGGCTTCATCAGCATCTTCGCCTTCTGCTTCCACGCGCACCTTTGCCCCGCGAGACGCTGCAAGCATCAAAATTTCGAGTAGAGATTTTGCACTGACGTTCATGTCGTGATAACTCAGGGTAATCTTAGCTTTAAAAGAAGAAGCACACTTTACAAGCTCTGTCGATGGACGCGTGTGCAATCCCTTTTCATTCATGACGACAAAGTAGTCTTTCGCCTTGGTTACCATTTTTCCCCGCATTTATTGACAGCAACAAATGAGATACTGTGCCCGAGGCATTAGAATCAACCCTTTTTTAAGATTTCAGAAGAGTAGAGAGCTCGGTGACGAGAAGATCGAAGTGGCGGATGGTGGCTTCAACAGCATCGCTCTTGCGCATGTCTACCCCTGCAAGTTCCAGAAGTTCAAGAGGAAAATGGCTGCAGCCAGAGGAGAGGAATTGGAGGTAGTGCTCTCGCGCTCCGCTACCCTCTTTTACCAATTTTTCACAAAGTGCGTGAGCGGCACTGATGCCGGTTGCATACTGATAGACGTAAAAGTTGTAGTAAAAATGGGGAATGCGTGCCCATTCGATATCAATCGCATCATCAATCACAAGGTGCTTTCCAAAATAGTCACTATTCAATTTGCGATATTCACTCTTAAGAAGAGTCGGAGTGAGCGGAACATTCTGTTCCACCAAGCTGTGCAGGCGTAGCTCAAATTCGGCAAACATTGTCTGTCTAAAAAGTGTTCCGCGAATATCTTCGATCTTCTGATTGATGAGGTAAGCACGCTGCATTTTGTCTTTTGTCTTGGCAAGAAGATTTCTACTGAGCAGCTCCTCATTAAAAGTCGAAGCGACTTCTGCAACGAAGATCGGATAATGGGAATAGTGATAAGGCTGATTCCGCGTACTTAAGAATGAGTGCATGCTGTGCCCCGCCTCATGTGCAAGCGTCATCAGATCATGAAAAGCGCCCTGGTAGTTCATGAGGATGTAAGGCATGCTGTCATAACAGCCACTCGAGTATGCACCAGAACGTTTTCGCAAATTCTCATACTTATCTACCCATCGGTCTTGTCCAAGTCCTTTTTCTAGAGCGTGTGCATAGTCGTTTCCGAGCAGCTCCACAGATTTTGCAATCTCACGCACAGCATCGTCGTAACTCATCGTGAAGGTGATCTCAGGCACAAGCGGCACATGCAGATCGTAGAGATGCAGCTCTTCATATCCCAAGAGCTGTTTGCGCATCCCCATGTAACGGTGTAGCACGTCCAAGTTTTTGCGCACTGTGTCGATTAAAGAGTGGTAGACATTCGGGTCAATCTGGTGCGGAAAGAGGGCAGCTTCCAGACAGCTTTTGTAGCCCCGCGCGCGCATGTTGAAAAGATGTTTGTGCATCTCCCCGCTGATGAGGTCGCAAAGGGTATTTTCATATGCAGCAAAACTCTGATGCAGAGCTTCAAATGCCTGTTTGCGAAGCGTGCGATCTCTTCCGCGCAGATAAAGAAGAAATTTTGCGTGGGTAAGCTCATGTTTTTTTCCTTGAGCATCCTCTACTTCAGGAAACTTTAAATCAGCGTTGTTGAACGAGCCGAAAGCACGCGAAGAAGTTTCTAGGGCATTACCAGCAAGAGCGAGCAGCCCCTCTTTTTCAGCGGAGAGAGTGTGTGGCTTGAGACGAATAATTCTTTCAAGATGGATCCTAAACTCTTGGAGTGAGGGGGCCTTGAGATATTCATTGAGTGTGGCTTCCGGAAGAGCGAGGATTTCCGGCTCGATCCAAGAGGTCTCCTCGCGAAAATCAAAGAGCAGCGTGGAGATCCTGTTATAAGCTTGCTTACAGAGGTCATTGGCCACATCCTCATCGTGTCGAAGATGCGCATAGGTATACAGCTTGGTCAAGACTCGTTCGAATTGGAATATAGTGTGTATGAGGGTGTGCAAAAGATCGGGACCCTCTTTTAGCCTTCCTTTAAAAGACGAAATTTCAGGCCAATGCGACTTACTCTCTTGCTCACGCCCCCACTTCTGCAGCTCCTCTTCCCAGGCCTCAAAAGAGGGGTAGAGAGCCTCAACATTCCAGCGATCTAGTCGAGGGATCTCCTCTCGCGATCGAGTCTTTTTCTCTCCAGTAAGAGAAGTTTGTGCGGTTGCTCCCATGATAATTGCATACCATAGATTTAGATTTTCATAATAAGTAAAGTTTTTTCTTGTCTATCTGTTAGCACTTTCCCACATAAAGTGCTAACTTGTTGCAAAAAAAACGCCATGCACGCTATACTGACACTTTCAAAGCAATTTTTTCAGGAGGAACTTATGGCACAACAGACCGCAAAAAAAACAACTTTAAAACCACTTGGCAACCGAGTCGTTGCAAAGCGTCTCGAACAGGAAGAGACTCTCAAAGGAGGGATCATCCTTCCTGATTCGGCAAAGAAAAAACAAGAGACCGCGAAGGTCGTTGCAATTGGATCAGGCATCACAACGAAAGAGGGAAAAACCCTTCCGATCCCAGTGAAAATTGGCGATACTATCCTCATGGATAAATATTCGGGACAAGAAGTGACAATTGATGATGAGAATCTCATTATTGTCCGCGCTGATGATATCATTGCAATTATTGAATAATTAATTAAGGAGAACACCATGGCTGCAAAAGACATTAAATTTAGAGAAGAGGCGCGTCAGAAAATTTTAAAAGGCGTACGCACCCTGGCATCCGCCGTAAAAGTGACATTGGGACCAAAAGGACGTAACGTCGTCATCGATAAATCTTATGGAGCTCCACAGATCACAAAGGATGGCGTAACTGTTGCTAAAGAGATTGAATTAGAAGACAAGCATGAAAATCTCGGAGCCCAGATGGTCAAAGAGGTGGCAAACAAAACCGCTGACAAGGCTGGAGATGGCACAACAACTGCAACAGTTCTTGCTGAAGCGATCTATAACGAAGGCTTACGCAACGTCACTGCTGGCGCAAATCCGATGGAAATCAAACGCGGAATTGAAAAAGGCGTAAAAGAGATCACCAGTCAGCTTCAAAAGCTCAGCAAACCAATCCAAGATAAAAAAGAGATTTCGCAAGTTGCAACTATTTCTGCCAATGGCGACACAGAGATTGGAGAGATCATTGCAAAGGCGATGGAACGTGTTGGCAAAGATGGCACGATCACAGTGGAAGAAGCAAAAGGTTTTGAAACTACCCTCGATGTTGTCGAAGGGATGAATTTTGACCGCGGCTACCTCTCTGCGTATTTTGTCACAAATCCAGAAGCACAAGAGTGTTTGCTAGAAGATGCGTTTGTTCTGATTTACGAAAAAAAAATCGCTGCGATGAAAGAGTTTCTACCCATCTTACAAGCTGTGGCTGAAAGTGGAAGACCACTTCTCATCATTGCAGAAGATATCGAAGGAGAAGCTCTTGCAACACTCGTCGTCAACAAGTTGCGCGGCGGGCTTAAAGTCGCTGCTGTAAAGGCGCCAGGCTTTGGCGATCGACGCAAAGCAATCCTAGAAGATATTGCAATCCTCACCGGAGCTCAATTTGTCAGCGAAGAGATCGGTATTAAGCTCGAGACCGTCACGGTCGAGATGCTAGGCAAGGTGAAAAAAGCTGTCATCAAAAAAGAAGAGACCACTCTCGTTGAGGGTAGCGGAAAAAAAGGAGCACTCCAAGAGCGCATCAAGCTGATCAAACGTCAAATCGAAGAAAGCACTTCTGACTATGATCGCGAAAAACTCCAAGAGCGTCTTGCAAAACTTGCAGGAGGCGTAGGAATCATCCGCGTTGGCGCTGCTACAGAAATTGAAATGAAGGAGATTAAAGACCGAGTAGACGATGCCGTACACGCTACTAAAGCTGCTGTCGAAGAAGGAATTCTTCCAGGTGGCGGCGTGGCACTCATTCGCTGCATCCCCTTCCTTGAAAAATTGAGCGCAACCCTGAAAGGTGATGAGAAGTTGGGCGTAGAGATCCTCATGAAGGCGCTCTCCTCCCCTCTCAGACAAATCGCCGAAAACGCAGGAAGAGAAGGCGCAATCATCGTTCAGAAGGTGGCGCAACTCCCTACCCATGAAGGGTGGAACGCGCAAACTGAAGAGTTTGGCAACATGTTGAAAATGGGAATCGTAGATCCCACAAAAGTTGTCCGTCTCTCAATTGAGCTCTCCGCCTCTATCGCTGCACTCCTTCTCACCACAGAGGCGATCATCACCGACGCCGAAGAGGAGAAGACTCCCGCTGCAGCAGGTCATGGCCACGGCATGGGCGACTACTAAGAAAGCTAAAATCTAAGATGAAGGCTAAAAGCGGATAGGAAACTATCCGCTTTTTCTTTTCCTTGATGATTAAAAACCTTTTTTTTAGTGTTAAGTAAAAACAGGGAGAAGCCCTATGCGAATCACTACAAGTCTACTTATTTTGCTCTTAATCCTCGTGGTTGTCGGCTTCTTCGCCTGGGGAAGAGTGGCGACTATGCTGTCGAACCATTTGACAAAAGAACTCGGAGTAAAAACCAGTATCGACAGCCTAATTTTGGGACCGCGCACAATTGTAGTGAAGGATCTAGTCATCGGCAACGTCGCCAATGGAACACTTCCTAAGTCATTTTCTGCACAAGAAATTGGTGTGAAAGCGCCAGTGACTCGCTATTTTAATCAAGATATCGTGATTGAGGAGATCCACGTTGATAACATCTATTTGGGGCTGGAGTTTGCAACTGCTAAAGGTGTCGAAGGGAATTGGACAGAGATCATGAAAAATCTGCAGCCAGCTGCTACCGCGACAGGCACAACAGAAAAAGTAGAGAAACGTACTCTCTTAATCAAAAAAATCAAGATGACCAAAATCAATACCGATCTCGTCTATCTCGACGCAGGGAACGTACGCCATCTTCCACAAATCGACTACATGGAATTTACAAATATTAGTAGCGAGGGAGGACTCCCCCTTGATCAGCTACTTAACAGCGTGCTCGGCCAGATGCTCCAAAAAGTCTTCATCCAGCAAAACCTAAAGAACATGATTCAAGATATTTGGAATACGCCAGGAGGAGTGCCCGAGAAGCTTCAAAAACTAGTACCCGACTCTGTGAAAAGATTCCTTCCGATGAAATACAATCACACAAGCGAAAAAGAAGTCTGTGCTTGAACGGAGTGCTTGTCGCAATCCCGGTCCTTTAGGACCGGGTTAGACAAGCTATCTTTCAGGTCAAAATCCTTACCGTCGGAGAATCTCCTTCCTTTAGGAAGGAGTTCTTCAATCTCTGTGTGGTGCACTAGAGACAGTCGGGCAACAAGTCCTTCGGATAGTTCCCCGTTGCCCTCTTAAAAGATGGATCGGGCACGTTCACAGGCACGCAAGAAAGAATAAGAAAGATCAATTCTAACTCCAAGTTTTTCTTTCCCTCATTCGTGCCCGTGAACGTGCCCCTGCCCGAACTCTCTTCATTGCGAGTGAACGTCCCCGCTACCCTGCTAAGAATTTGAAAGCAGCCTCCAAGATCTTAACCACGCACTCCGACATGCCCGGAAGGGGCCCCCTGAGGGACGAAGGGGGAGGGAGTGCTTGTCGCAGCCCGTGGCTATAAGCGGCAATGAGAAATCAAACCGCAGGAGAGCGAAGCGTGCGGGGTAGTGCTTCGCACGCCCCGCCTCCGAGGACTTGATTTATCGCAGCCGATTAAAGCTCAAGAGGGCAGCGGGGAACAAGTACACGAAGTGACTTGTTGCCCGACTGTCTCTTTTGAAC
>JBIOJU010000078.1:0-5830 GCA_044451165.1 Chlamydiales bacterium
AGCTTTTCGATTTCGAAGAGGGTTTCGATATGGTCTGAGGTGAAAGAGAGGGGGATCATGACGACCTGTTTCCTATCTGCAGAGTAGGCGCAGATATCACGACAGATCTCGTCGGTATAGGGGCGAAGCCACTCGCCGCGTCCAAATTTAGACTGGTATGAGAGGCGAGCAAGCGCATGCGGAAATCCTGCCGAGATAGCCTGAAATGAATCTGTGCACTCTCTCTGATAAACATCTCCCTGATCGACAAATTCTTGAGGAAGACCGTGCGCAGAAAAAAGAAGTATCGTCTCATTCTCTTCAATTTTTTTTTCTTTCATAAACTCACTAATGCACCTCTGCATGACGGTAACATAGGCGGGGTGAGTTGCGTAAGATTTAACCCAGTGAAGAGTTTCTGCAACTTTTGGATCTAGGTGTTCCGCAAAAAAGCGGGCGATACTGCCTGTAGTGGCGTATGTAAATTGCGGAAAGAGAGGAAAAACGGTGGCCGGGCCCGAAACACTTCCTATGAACTGAGCGTGTGTGGCGTTAAGATAACGATGAAAAGCAGTGACGTGGACGCCCGCACGAAGACTCACTTCTCGGGCAATATGTTCGGTGTCTTCATAAATGGGAGACCTTCCGCCGATGAGGAGATAGTCTTTTTCAATTTTTTTTGCGCGTTTCTTTGCGACGCGCGTAAATAGCAGCTTCTGCAAAAAATAGGGCAACTTAGTGCGGATGACGTCACGGTCGGTGAGAAGAGAGATGAGAAACGGCTCGATTTCAGAGAGGCTTCTCGGTCCGCCAAAATTCACCAGTAAAATCGGTCTTTTCATAGTCGATAGGTTCATGATAGCATGCCGAATATGCGCACGCACCGCTTTTCGCTGCTTTTTTTTCTACTCCTTTCTCTTCTGTTTAATGCCTGCGGCAAACCTGAGCATAAACGGGAGTGGAAGATAGCTTTTGATCCTTCCTGGTACCCCCTCGATCTCATGGGACGGGAAAAACAACTCCAGGGATTTACGACAGATCTTCTTCATGAGTGGGGCAAAGTGGAGAAGTTAAAAATTCTGATGGTGCAAGACAATTGGGACACTCTTATCTCTAACCTGCAAAAAAAAGAGAGCGACGCAATTCTCTCTTCTCTTCAACCTTATCTCTTTTACGAGAAGCAGTTTGACTTTTCAGAACCTTTTTTGCTAACAGGACCAATTCTTGTTGTGCCAGCGGAATCTAATAGCAAATCTCTCGAGGAGTTTTCAGGAAAAGAGATTGCGGTCATCAGTGGATCACAAGCAGATCTTTCTATCGAAAAATATCCGGGAATCATCATCCGTTATTATGAAGCAATTCCTGATGCCTTTAACGCCATTCTCACGGGTCAAGTGGATGGCGCGGTCGTAGGAGTATTACCAGCAGCTGCCTATTGCCAAGACCTTTATCAAGGAAAACTCAAGGTGGTCGGTCATCCTTTAACCGCACAAGGCCTTCGTCTGATCACATTATACAACGAGGCTCCCCTCCTCATCGAATCCTTCAACACCATGCTCAAAGAGCTGAAAAAATCTGGCAAGTACGCAAAAATTGCACGCAAGTGGAAATTCCCCGAAGAGTGAAGAGAATGAGGTAAAGCTGTCCTCACGTCAATTTAGCATCGCCACTGTGGCATTGCGCCCTGTCACTTTATCGCGCCGATAAGAGAAAAAATCGCGCACCTCAGTATAGGTGCAGAGTCCTGCCACTTGAATGTGGCCTTGCAAAACACCTGCCTCCTCGAGCTGCGCCCGGCTAATCGCCCAGAAGTCAAAGTAGGTGGGCTTGCTCTGAAACCCCCAAAAGCTTTCAGGAAGCTCCTTTCGAAAGTGAATAAATTCCGCCCATTCGGGCCCTAAGCTAGGAGAGATCCCCACAAGTAGATTTTCGGGTCGTGACCCATATCTTTCTCTCAAAAAATCGATTGTTTTAGCGTAGATATTCTCTACGCTTCCCCTCCAACCAGCATGGACATTGGCAAGGACGTTCTGAATCGGATCGTAAAAAATAGCAGCTTGACAGTCTGCATGTTTAATCATGAGACCTATTCCTTTTTCTGCCGTGACAAGTGCGTCACAATGCCCTTCAAATGAGCTGTCGGTTACATGACCTATTTCACATCCATGAACCTGATGTGACGAGATCATCCCTTTTACTCTTAAAAGACGTGAGATTTTCTCGCGATTTTTTGTAATGGACGCAGTATCATCCCCAGAACCACCACCAAGATTTAATGCACTATAAGGTGGCTGACTGAAGCCGCCATGTCGCAAAAAAATTGCATGCTTTAAACGCGACTCTTCCGCAAAGAGTTCAAATTCTAACCACTCAACACCTTGATCTTTTTTTCTTAGCATGACACCTTTATATCTATGACTCTTGTTCTCAGCGCACTTGCCTACTTTTCTCTGATGATGACTTTTGTGACTTTTTGGGTCAAACGCACCATTTGGCTCTGGGGATCGTTTCTTCTGATTGCAATTCTTCTCGCGCTGTATGTCAAAATTCTTGCGCCGGCAGCCCTATTGCCGATTGCAGCTCTTGGCTTATGCCATTTTCTTTTGCATCATCACGTCAAGAGTCGCGCGCGCATTGCACTTGTGCTCGTTGCAATTGTTCTATCTATTGCCCTAGCCATGCATTTTTTCCCGGGATTCCACAACTGGGAGATTGCCCATCAGCTGATTTTAGGTCAGGGCGCTCTTCCCTACAATTTTTGGATCAATTTTGATAAGCCCTTCGTCGGCATTTTCCTTCTTGCTTGGGCACTTCCCTTGCTGAAAACAAAGGAGGAGGCAAAAAAAGTTGCGAAGATCTCCATTCCCCTTGCGCTTGCGGGCATTTTTCTCATTCTCGGCCTCTCACTCTACTTCGGTGTTGTAAGGTTTGACCTGAAATTTCTCCCGCTGTTTCTTCTCTTTCCTTTTGTTAACCTTTTCCTCGTTGTGATACCCGAAGAGGCTTTTTTTAGAGGTTTTGTACAAGAGGAGATCTATCAATCACTTCTCAAATGCTGGCCAAAACTGAGTGGGGTGGGAGCTGTGTTTCTGACAGCTCTCTTTTTTACGCTGATGCACATTTTTTGGGTAAATTCCCTTCCTTTTCTCACGCTTGTTTTTGTAGCTGGCTGCATTTATGGGGCGATCTATCAATACACAAAAGCGATCGAGAGCAGCATCCTATGTCATTTTCTTGTGAACATCATACATCTGGTATTTTTTACATACCCAGCCCTGGGAAAGTGATGATCGATGAACGATGAGTGACGAACTAAAGAGGAGAAATCCCGAAAACGAGCATGCAAACGCTAACGTGGACGACCTAAAGCCGTCCTCTTGCGTTCATCACTCATCATTCATCGATCATCGTTTAGAAAGACAGCCGCTGGACTCATAAATGAATAGCGGCTGTACGAGAGAAAAACTTACTTTGCTTGTGGAGCAGATTTCGCAGAAGAAGCTGCTGCTTCTTTCTTCTCTACAACAACGGCTTTCTTGTCAGCCACTGCAGGAGCGATCTCTTTTGTTACTTTCGCAACGGCGTCATTTGGAGCAACAACAGCTTTTTGGCTGGTTGCGCACGAGCCTGCGCTAGCTTGGCAAGAAGCGGCGTCCATCGCATCTTTTCTCTGCTTCGCAGAAAATTGCGTAGAAAACACTTTGCGGTTCTGGTCGTTCAGCTTAGCAGCAAATGCGAGTTCGTCTGCCGTGAGGCTTGTTGCACTCTTCTCTTGCTGTTGCGCTTGTGCTGGTGCAGCAGGCTGGTTTGCAGAAAGTCCCGCAAACATGCCAACTGCGGCAATTGTCATAAAAATTTCTTTCTTCATTTTGTTTTCTCCTAAAGAATTCTAAGTGCATTCTCACTTAGTGTTGCCAAATGTAAGCCCCACTCACCATTTTTGTCTAGAGAGTTGTTCAAAACACTAGGACGAAATACTATTTTGCAGGGCAGCTTCCACTCTTGCGCTGTTGGGGCTGGGTTCCCATCACTGGCATCAGAATACCGTTATCTTTTGCCACACTTTCAACAGCCTGATCGTTGGTCATGAGCATCCCATCGTCTCCCATCTGCCCCGACATCTCCATAGCGCTGGTGCGCATCCCAGGGTCAAACTTGTTGCAAAACACCATTTTTTGAGAGGGGCTCAGCTCGCCTGCAAAATCTTGTTCGTCAGGAGAAAGTTGGCTACAACCCGCTTTCTTCATCACTTTAGGTTGACCTGGCTGTTGACTAGGCATGACCGGCTGCTGCTCTGCTTTTGGAACCATCGGGCCGCTATTATTTGGGGTCCCAGTTTGTGCTCCGAGACAGAGAGAGCCAGCGAGGGCGAAAAAGGCGATCTGGATTGAATGCTTGGTAAACATAAAACTTCTCCTTTAATAAATGTAAAACATTGCTTAAAACTGGACTATACTTAGCAATCAATTTTTTTGTCCATCACTCAGGAACCTATCCTGAACCTATCCTAATAAAATTTCCAATGAGATTTCGGGAGATTTTGAGACAGATTTTCTAAATTGTTCCAAAGGCAGTATTGCAACAACTACAGCCGAGGAAAAATTTAGAAAATCTGGCCAAAAGAACCGAAATATCGCAGGGAATTTTATTAGGATAGGTTCCTAAATCTCATTGGAAATTTTATTAGGATTAGGTTCGGTTAATGCTTGCTTTGCCAATTTATGCAACTTTCGCTATGATCGTCAGAAGGATCTGTTTTTATTCTTTAGAGATAACCAAATATGAACATCTTTTCTTCAAGAAGTCTATGGCTCTTATGGATTAGCCATCTTTTCATGGACTTCTTCACAGGGATCTGGCCAATCTACAAGACTATTGCAAACATCGATATCGCAAAAGCGGGGCTTATAGCTGGGCTCAGCGGATTCATCGGTGAGATTTTTCAGCTCGCCTTTGGTTATCTTTCCGACCATGGATACAGAAAAAAAGTTCTCATTTTAGGCCTCATCCTTGCCTCATCAATCATGTGGATCACATTTGTCGATGGGATTATCGCCTCATTTTTTGTGCTTCTGCTTCTCATGTTAGGATCCGGCTCCTTTCATCCAGCAGCGGTGGGCATGGCCGGCAACTTGGCTGGAGAGAAAAAGAGCTCTGCAATCCTTTTTTACGCCTCAGGCGGTGCAATTGGTCTAGGAATCTCCCAGCTTGTCTTTACCAAATTCCGCGAAATATTCGGCGGTCATGCAATTGTTGTTCTCGCACCTCTTTTAGTCGTCGTTTTTATTGTCATGATGCACAATTTTCCGAGACAGACCTACGCCAAAAGAAATTTATCTTTTCGTGGCTTTTTTGAACCCATCATGCACTGCCGCAAAGCGCTCATGCTTCTCTATTTTTCACAGGTTGCTGTCCAAGGATTTGTGCTTTCATTCACTTTTCTTCTGCCGGACATTCTCAGGACGCGCAGCTGTCACGGCTGGTTTTGCATGGGAGGAGGACATCTCTGCTTTGTTCTCGGCTCAGCCCTCACGATGATTCCTGCAGGCTGGCTTTGCGACCGCTTCGGGCAGAAAAAAGTCCTGCTCACGGTCGTCACGCTCGCCGGCACTCTTTTCTATGTGTTCTTAACCAACCCCCCATCGACGGTGGGCGGCACTATTATGCTACTAAGTAGTTTAGGAGCATTTTTGGGGATTATCAATCCTATCATCGTCTCTTGGGGCAATCGCCTTGTACCCGAAAGCCCCAGCACTGTTTCTGCAATTCTCATGGGATTTGCCTGGTGCTTCTCAAATCTAGGACCTACATGCGCAGGCTTTTTGACCAAGTATTATGAAGAAGAGCCTTA
>JBIOJU010000079.1:0-5819 GCA_044451165.1 Chlamydiales bacterium
CATGGTTTAAGTTACCAGAACCCCGTCTAATTCGCTGAACTTCAATGTCATATTTAGGAGCCGGATGCCTTAATAGGGCACGTCCGGTTCTACGAGGAGGATGGTCAGTAATGACCATCCTTACTCACCGAACAAGTACACAAAGTGACTTGTTGCCCGACTGTCTCTTTTGAACAGCCAAAGACTTTAGAAAGAAATTAACCTTCTTTTGTAATTGTGATGACGAGAGCTTCGTTGCCTTGGAAGTAGGTGCAATTGGGGGGAACATTGATGGGTATGCGGGTTTCGCGATAGCTGAGTGCCGGGTTTGTAATCACTAGGTTGAAAAACTTCTCATCTTCGAATTTGGATGTTGCATCTTCTAAAAAACAGGAGAACCGCGAGCCAACTCTCATATGACTTTTTAAGCAGAGATCTAAAAACTCAAAGAGTCGGTCTCCTCTTGCTTGAGTATGCCACTCTTTTGTATGTGCCTGCTTTTTTCTCTCGTTTGTAAAATGCGCAATCTCTTCATCTGAAACACGCTTCTTTGCTTTTAATTCATTGAGAACTGTTTCAAACTGAGACTGGGTGATGCTCTCCTTGTCGAGAAGATCGAAGAAAAAACGAAGAAAGACTTTTCCCTGAACACCCTCTTCTTTTTCTAGAAGAGAAAAAAATGCCAAAATATCTTCATCTGTGTGACGTATCCCGTTCAGAAAGGGGAGCTCCTGCTCTATCTCCTGCATCCTTTTTTTTCCGGTTTCTACGACTAGATGCGCCTGCTCCTTCTTTGCTTTCATCTCCCGCATCTCAGGATCAGTTTGTAATGGATAGTCGTCAAAAAAGATCTGATCAAACACCCCAAGACTACTCAGTGCATGTTGCCAAGTATCTTCGATGATGATCACATTGGGGTATGCCTTTGCCCACTCTCTTGCCCGCTGTGCTACAAGAGGATGGTATTCGATGATTGTGTGACTTTTGGGATGGTAGGTTTGAATCCGTGATGCAGAATAGCCGCACCCAAAACCCACTTCAAGCAGATCACCGGCCGGCTGCAGCGCATCAATACACGCCTCCATATAAGGCCTTTCCCACTCCATCATGACTTGAAACTTGCCATCTTTAAGCAGAATCTCTTTGCCAAATTCGTCGTAGCCAAATTCCATGTGAACAGGTGGTGTCATAAAAATTACCGATACATTAAAAAACTGTTTTTATTTACTGTCAGATTAATTGAGGTACATCATGAAAAAAGAGTCCTTTCTCGTGTTGCTCTGTGCAACATCAATACTTTATGCTGACGCAGATCAAACTTCGGTCTTTCATACCAGTCTTCAACGAAAACCACAACAGCAAGACCTCTGCTCCTCTTCCGATGGCTCATCATGCGGATATCCCCATTCTAATTGGAACTGTCAAAATCGTGCACATCCAGCTTTTTTCGATGTGAGGCAAAATGAAAGTAAAGGAATCGGCTATCACGAGGGATACACCTCTTCTGATCTCTTTCTCTCTTATACAACAGAACGACACTTTACTCCCTTTCTCGATCTACGTGGCCACCATTTCAACAGCAACAAGTGGGCTGCAAATGGTGGGCTCGGCTTTAGGGATCTCTCAGAATCGCTCAACCTGGTCTTCGGGATCAATGCGTTTTATGATTATAGACAAGTCAAACGCGCCTACTTCCAACAACTGGGTTTAGGGATCGAAATTTTGGGTGAGCAGTGGGATTTTAGAGCAAATGGATACATCCCCCTTGCGCAGAGAAGAAAAACCTACTCCCAGCAAATTGTCACTGAGGATGGTAACACTTTTTTCAAAAGACGCATCGAATACGACTTTATCGGCGGCGATCTCGAAATCGGAAGAGTCATTCTCAAATGGGCCGGTCTTCACGCCAAAGTCACTGGAGGAGCATACTATCTAAATGGCTTTTACAACAAAAATGTGATCGGCGGCTTTTTACGCCTTTCTGGTCATCTCTCCCCTTACATTGGGTTTAACGTCCAAGGCTCCTACGACCCTACCTTTACCTGGATTGGGCAGGGAGAACTTTCACTCATTCTCCCCTTCGGACGTCGTCTTCCTGCATTAAAATTTGGCGAATGCCGCAAAAAGCGTTACACTCCTCAGGAGCGTTTCTTAGAACCCGTCTCTCGATTCGAAATCATCCCAGTCAATCACCACACTCAGCGAACAGAAATCTAAATAAGTGATGAGTGATGAACTGAGGAAAGAATTGTTCGTTCAGCTCTTTTCCTCTGTTCGTAAACCCAACTAATCGGTTCCCATTTTCTCTCTTCGCTCTTTCGTTCATCACTCATCACTCATCATTCATCGTTCATCACTTCTTCACTCTCCCTTCGTGCACTCTCTCCTCTTGCGCTTTTAATTCCCTTCTTTTAGAAGAAGGGAATGGTGCTTATGCCCGAAAGTGCACACGAACAATCGCGTCTAAAAGAATCAGCTACAACGGCCGTTCCTCCTTGGCAAAAATGGGGACCTTACGTCTCTGAACGCGCATGGGGTACCGTGCGCGAAGATTACAGCTGGAATGGCGATGCATGGACCTACTTTCCGTTTGATGATGCTCACAAAAGAACCTACCGCTGGGGAGAAGATGGTATCGCGGGCTGGTGCGACCGTTATCAGGTGCTCGCCTTTGCTCCCGCGTTTTGGAACGGCCAAGATCCAATTTTAAAAGAACGCTTATTTGGTCTCACCTCACTACAAGGAAATCATGGCGAGGATGTGAAGGAGTGCTACTATTATCTGGATGGGACGCCGACCCACTCTTACATGAAATATCTCTACAAATATCCCCAACGCGCATTTCCTTACAAAGAACTTAAAGATGTCAATGCGAGGCGCGGAACAAAAGAGCCCGAATATGAGCTCGTCGATACTGGAATTTTCTCGGAAAATCGCTATTTTGACATTTTTATCGAATATGCAAAAGTCACTCCAGAAGATCTCTGCATCCGAATTGAAGCAGTGAACCGCGCGCAAGAATCTGCGCCGCTTGACATCATCCCACAGCTCTGGTTCCGCAACCAGTGGGGATGGGGAGATGTAAGACTGCCGGAGCCGCTCATCACAAAAGATCCGAAAAGCGTCTGCCTAGTCGCAGACGACACGTCGCTTTTATCCCCCTCAACCCTTGCCTTTGACTACCATCTGGGTAAGCGCTATCTCTATGGGTCCGAGGGTGGACGTGCTCTCTTTACAAACAATGAGACCTTCTCCTCCGATGTCGCCTATTACAAAGACGGTTTTCACAATGCGATCATTCATAAACAACAGACAGTAAATCCTGAATGCAAAGGAACAAAAGCGTGTCTGCACTACCACTTTGAAAAGATTGAACCTGGAAAGTCTGTCATCCTCGAGTTCCGGTTTTCAGACAAGCCCCTCGAAAATCCGCTGCAAGATGTTGAGAAACTGGTTTTACAAAGAAGGAGCGAAGCAGACGCCTTTTATACTTCCATCCATCCAAAACACTCCTCCGCTGAGGAAAAACAGATCCAAAGGCAAGCACTTGCAGGAATGCTCTGGAACAAACAGATCTATCTCTTTGATGTGAACCTCTGGCTGCAGGGGGATAACACCTACGCACCCCCTCCTCCTTCCCGTGCGGGCATCCGCAACGTGCACTGGCACCATTTAAATTCCATGCGTATCCTCTCAATGCCCGACAAGTGGGAATACCCCTGGTTTGCAGCTTGGGATCTTGCTTTTCATTGCCTGACATTCTCCCTGGTGGACATCGAATTTGCCAAGGAGCAGCTCTGGCTTCTTCTATTCGATCAGTTCCAGCATCCCAATGGTGCAATCCCCGCCTACGAATGGGAATTTTCTGATCTCAATCCCCCCATCCAGAGCTGGGTGGCGCTCAGACTCTACCAGATCCAACGAGAAAAAGAGGGAATTGAGGACCGCGCTTTTCTGAAAAAATGCTTCTTAAAACTCATCATCAACTTTGCCTGGTGGGTAAACCGCGTCGATAGCACTGGGCTCAATGTCTTTGAAGGGGGATTTTTAGGTCTCGACAACATCACCATTGTCGATCGCTCTCTCGACTTTGAAGGAGGAGCCACACTGCGCCAATCCGATGGGACAGGCTGGATGGCCCTCTTCTGCCTCAATCTCATGCGCATCGCCCTCGAGCTTGCCAAAGAAGATAAGACCTACGAGGCGATGGCAACCAAGTTCTTTCAGCATTTTATCTATATTGCACATGCAATGAAAGTACGAGGGAATCAAAAGTATGAGCTGTGGAGTGAAAAAGATGGCTTCTTTTACGATGTACTCACCTATCCCGATGGACAATTCGCCAAATTCCGCGTCCGCTCACTTGTAGGCATCATTCCCCTCTACGCTACCGAGATCATAACGGAAGAGGAGCTCGACCAGTTCCCAGAATTTAAACGCAACTTCCTCTGGTTTCTTAAAAACCGTAAAGTGCACACAAAAGATTGCGTCCTCCCCTTCACCGATAAAACCTCTAAAAACTATCTCCTCACCCTTGTCAATCAGCAGCAGCTGCAAAGCGTGCTAAAATATGTCTGGGATCCAGCCGAGTTTCGCTCTCCTTTTGGCCTACGCAGCCTCTCCAAAATCCACGAAACAAATCCCTTCTTTTACAAAGATAGGCAGATCTCCTATGAACCAGGCGAAGCAATCTCTCGATTGAAAGGAGGAAATTCCAATTGGCGTGGACCACTCTGGTTTCCTACCACATACCTACTACTCCAGTCGCTCAAAACTTTTTCCTCTGTCTACAAAGAGAATCTGAAGATCAGCGTGAAAGAGGAAAAACCGGTCACCATCGATGAGATGATCCGCTATTTTGAGTCGCACATGATCAATCTCTTTAAGAAAAATGCACAAGGAGTTAGGCCGAGCATGGGAGAAAATCATCCCTTCGCAAAAGACCCAAATTTTGTTGAATTCATTCATTTTTTTGAGTTCTTCCATGGAGAAACTGGTAAAGGCCTGGGCGCCTCACACCAGACCGGTTGGAGCGGCCTTGTCGCAAATATGATCCAGGAGTTGGAAGAGAAAAAATGAAAGTCATCACCCTCAATCCCAAAACCAGACAGTTACGCATCGGAGAGAGGCCAGAGCCTCAAATTAAAGGCGACCATGAGGTAAAGCTAAAAATTCTAGAAGTGGGCATCTGTGGTACCGATCGAGAAGAGGTGGCAGGCGGAAGAGCTTTTCCTCCACCAGGAGAAGCAGAAATTATCCTGGGACACGAAACCATCGCAGAAGTGGTTGAAGTAGGAAGTAAAGTCACCCATTTCAAAAAAGGGGATTTTGCAGCTATCACCGTTCGACGGGGCTGCGGCAAATGTAGCGCCTGTCTCGGCAGCCGCGCCGACCTCTGCTATAGCGGCAACTACACAGAACGAGGCATTAAGGGCGAGCACGGCTTCAACGCAGAGTTTGTGCTCGAGGAGGAGCGCTACCTTGTCAAAGTGCCTCCTGAGCTTAAATTCTACGGTGTTCTCACCGAACCGATGTCTGTCGTTGAAAAGGCGATCGATGAGCTTCTAAACATCCAGCAAGCACGGCTTGCGGATTGGAAGGATGCAAGCCTTTTCAAACACAAAAAAGCCCTCGTGGCAGGTCTTGGTCCCATTGGCCTGCTCGCCTGTTTTGCTTTGCGTCTGCAGGGATTTCAGCTCTTCGGCTTAGACATCGTCGACCCTGGCACGACGCGCACGAGTATTTTGGAAGAAATTGGTGGAACCTACCTCGATGGACGTAAGATCAAAGCAAGCGAGATTCCCGAAAAAATTGGACAGATCGATCTCATCCTAGAAGCC
>JBIOJU010000080.1:0-5800 GCA_044451165.1 Chlamydiales bacterium
AAGCGTGCCTTGAAAAAAATCGATATGACCCGCAAATTCTTTTAACTCGGCTTCAAGAAGATGCAGAGACTCTTTCACAAATGTCTGTTGGTCATGCAGCTGTTTAGCGGAGCGATTGACCCGCATTTCGATCATTTTTGGATAAGCTTTCTGCTGCTTGTTGATCGCGATGAAATAATCGAGGTCATACACAGTGTCGATATAGATATAGCCATCTGCGATCTCTACTTCATGCGCTTTTGAACTTTTCACACAGAAAAATTGAATTTTTCGTTTGCCTACCCGCTCGATAAAGTCGATATCTTCCATGGAAAAATCCCCAAAGGGAGCTACTCGCACGATCTCTGCATCCAGGATCCGCACCTCTTCGGAGAGCCGGTCGATCTCGCTCTTAATTGCAAGAATACGTTGTGCGGTTTCAACAGCAAAAGAGGTAGATCCACCTTGTAGATAGGGCTTATGCACGGGCAGCTTGCGCAAAATTTTGAGAGCGTGCAGGAGTGTCTGAGCCTCTTGAGGAAGCTCTAGTCCCTTTTTTCCTCCAGGAGAAATGAACTCGATGTATCCCTGATGCTGCGCCCTCTCGAAAAAACTGTCGAGGTCTTCGCCGGTTCCAAAAAGAAGATACTTTTTTACAGGAATGATCATCTGAGGGCCATCCTTTGCAAAATCTTCTTTTTGGCAACTTTTGCCTGGGCGACAGCAGTGAGCTGTAAATCTCCTAAAAAGATACGGATCTTTTTGATGTTCTGTTGTGCGCGTGGGATGAGAATTTTTTCGAAAAGATTCACGCGGATAGAGACGTCGCGCAGCTCTTTTTCAAGGCGTTTTTTTTTCTCCTTGGCAATGCGCACTTTCTCGCGGACAATGAGCAGATCCCGTACACCTTCCGTTGCAGGCTCCATCCACGCGGGGGAATCAAAAAGCGCGTAGCTGGCCTCTCGAAAGCGGACATTTTCAAAAATTGGAATTTCTACACCTGCGATATTTTCATGACTTTTTTCTACTTCGATGATTGTCACTGCTGAAAAAAGATCAGAGGCACTCTTGTCTGATAAGAGAGAAGCAAAATTTTTCACACGCTCCTCCTCTATTTCAAAAAGCGCACGTAACTGTTCGATCTCGTGTGTGGCCTGCGAAACTTCCATTTGCAAGAGAGCTTTTTTTAGTTGTAAGGTTGGAAGATACTTCCGCAACTGATCTAATCTAAACTGCTGTGCTCTTAGCTCAGTTTTGGTGAGTTTAATCGCCACACGCCCGTCCTCAATGGTGTTTAGGCCAATATTTATCGACTAGCGCCTGTTTGATACCAACCTCGTGCGATTCAAAACATTCGGCAAGAGTTTTCCAGCCTAGGTCAAGCGCCTCTTCAACGGTGTAGTTAACCTCGAGATTCATCATTCGATCTTCAAAGAGATCTGCGTAACGCAACAACTTCTCATCCCATCTGGAAAGCTTAAATCCCATGCTCTCACGTTCTCGGGCTTTTTTTGCATCGGCATAAAGACGGATCTGTGTGTTGGCGATTTCATTATGATCTTCTCGCGTGACTTTGCCGATCACCTGCTGTTTCAAGCGCGAGAGCGACCCGAAGGGGTCGATCCTTCCGCCGTGAAGATAGAATTGTCCCTCTGTGATATAGCCTGTATTATCTGGAACAGGGTGGGTAACATCGCCTCCTGGCATGGTTGTCACCGAGATAATGGTAATCGATCCGCTTCCATCTATGTCGACAGCTTTCTCATATCTTGAGGCAAGATCAGAGTAGAGAGATCCGGGGTATCCGCGGTTGGAAGGAACCTGGTCCATCGTGATCATGATCTCTTTGATCGCATCGGCAAAAGCGGTCATGTCGGTAAGAAGGACTAGCACGTCCTTATTGGCAATGGCAAACTTCTCCGCGCAGGCCAGCGCCATATCGGGTACCAGGAGGCACTCGACAGCGGGATCCGTTGCTTGATGAATGAACATGATCGTTTTTTCAAGCGAGCCCGCGGTTTGTGCATTGTCGATAAAGGCTTGATAATCATCGAAGCGAAGACCCATTCCCCCAATCACGACAACATCAGCATCTGTTTGATTGGCTATCCGCATGAGGAGAGAGTTGTAAGGCTCTCCCGCCACCGAGAAAATCGGTATCTTTTGCGACTTAACAAGACAGTTAAACACATCGATCATCGGAATGTTAGTGCGCACCATCTCGCGAGGAATGATCCGCTTTACCGGGTTGAACGAGGGTGTACCAATTTCAACCGGTTCGCCAATGATCATCGGCCCATGATCGATCGGCTCTCCTGCGCCATTCATCCGCCTACCCAAAAGCGCATCGCTGTATGTCGCACGCATCTCTCTTCCCAAAAAGGTCACCCGATCATGGGTGGAAATGCCTCGTGTATTCTCAAAGCATTGTAAGGTGACGCGTTCGTTATCAATCCTCAACACAGATGCATAGGTGCTCTGGCCTGTCTGTTTTTGAATTTCCGCCATTTCTCCCAAACTTATACCTTCTGCAAAGACGGTGAGGAGGTTGCCACGCATGTCTACAATTCGGTCATAGATTTTTTTCATCTCTTACACTACCGGTTCATGTGTGATCTTTTTTTCCACGTGCACGAGAGCGTGCTTATACCGCTCAGATTTGAACGGCATGAAGTTGATATTTTTAATCTCATTCTGCAGTTCGATGAAGAAAACGCGCGCCTGATCGTGGCTGTCAAATTCAAAAGGACGTTCAAAAATTTGATTCATGAGTTTGAAGAGCGGGATTTGCCTGTCAAGTGGTGCATAGGCGTCTTCTTTATCAAAGGCGTTCTGCTGAAGATAGCAAAATTCAAAGAGTTCAGATTTTAAAAACACGACAATATCTTGAATCGATATCCCCTCTTCGCCTACCACCTCCATGCGCTTACCGATCTCATCCCCTTCTTTCAAAATCTTTGCGGCTCTTTTAACCATCTGATTCCATCCTTCGACACGTCTGCCAAGCTCGACACCCACATCATCAATGTATTTACTCCAGGAGATGAGTGGATCGATTGCCGGATAACGACGCGCATCGGATCTTGCACGAGACAGGCCATGAAATGCTCCTACAACCGAAAGGGTAGCCTGGGTGACAGGCTCTTCAAAATTTCCTCCAGCAGGAGAAACCGCTCCACCAATCGTGAGCGACCCTTGTTTTCCATTTTTTAGCTCAACAAGCCCTGCGCGTTCATAAAAAGCAGCAATGCGAGAGGCAAGATAGGCAGGGAACGCCTCCTCACCTGGAATCTCTTCGAGCCTTCCTGACATTTCGCGCATTGCCTGTGCCCAGCGCGAGGTGGAATCAGCCAGCAGAAGCACGTCAAGCCCCATCTGCCGATAGTATTCGCCAATCGTCGTACCCATGTAGATAGAGGCTTCGCGTGCAGCAACGGGCATCGATGAGGTGTTGCAGATGATGACAGTGCGGTTGATGAGAGGCTCATTTGTGTGCGGATCAATAAGATGTGGAAAAGTGCGAAGCACCTCGACTACCTCTCCCGCGCGCTCACCGCAAGCAACAATGATGACAATATCGACAGAGGCATATTTTGAAAGGTGGTGTTGCAATACCGTTTTTCCTGCTCCGAATGGGCCAGGAGAACAAAAAGTTCCCCCTTTAAGAACAGGGAAAGAGGTGTCTAAAATTCTTAAGCCGGTGCTCATCATGCGCTGTGGCTTGATCTTTTCTCCTTGAAAAAGAGGCATCTTCACGGGCCATTTTTGTACCATCGTGAAAGAGACCTCTCCTCCCTTTTCATCGACACCCTTTGCTACTACCGTGTCGATCGAATAGGCGCCCGGTTTAATCACCCAGGTGATGGTATATTCACCAAAACTTGCAAATGGCACCATGATCTCATGATGAAAGCGGCCTTCCATCGTATAGCCGAGGCTGTCGCCGCGCAATACAACATCTCCTACCTTTACCGACGGATTATAATCCCAATGTTTACTGCGATCGAGGGGTGGCATATAGACGCCGCGTGACAAGAACAGTCCTGTTGCATCGGCCACTTTTTCAAGAGGATTTTGCAGCCCATCCAAAATCGAGGTAAGCAGGCCAGGGCCGAGTTCTGCTTCCAACAGGTGGCCAGAAAATTCCACTGGCGTGTGAAGACGAATTCCGCGAGTGTCTTCAAACACTTGAATCTTCGCCTCCTTTCCAACGATCTCGATCACCTCGGCCTTTAGCCCAATCTCACCCAGGCGCACCATCGTCACCTCTCCTTGACGGATATCCCCGTGAAATTCCACGTGCAATAGGTTGCCAAATGCTCTGACGACTCTTCCTGTCGCGCTCTGTTTTGTCATATTTTTTCGCTTAGCCGGTTTTAAGTGATTCCAATATCATTTTTCCCTTATTCGCATCGAGCTCCATCCAATGTTCAACAATCATCAGCTGCGCGACATACCCTAAAATCCAATCGATGGAAAATAGTGGCCGCTGCACCAGCTCTTCTATCTTCTTAAAGCGCCATGTGGTCAAAGTTTTGTAACGTTGCCATGGATCTTTTCCAGAAGAGACTGTGAGCTCTTTCAGTTCTTGCCATTCTGGAGGCGGCTCGTAACTTGCTGCATCTTTTTGTGAAAGAATCTGCGCAACCAGTGTGTCAGAAAAATCTTCAAATTGCAACTCACGCACCAGATCGCGCCCAAGCTCTTTGGCTCTAAGTGCTAGCATCACAAGACGCCACTCTCTCTCAAACGAGAGATACTGGTGCAAAAATCCTGTCTGCTGAGGAATTTCGTTTGTAAAGTATCTCGAGAGAAGTCCAAAAAAATTTCTCACTCTGTCGGTTAAATTTTCATACTGGTCGAAAAAATCAAAGACATATTCGGGTAGAATGTTGCGGATAAGGAGCGCCTCATCTAATTCCTTTTCGTCGAGATTCCCACGAGGATCAATCGGCTCCTCTACAAGGAGCGCGCGGATATTTTGCAAATCGGTAAAAAGAAGAAGGGTTTTCACTTTTGCAAAGTCTCTTTTCGAAAGGTTAATTTTTAAACGACTTGTGAGCTCCTCGAAAGTGATATCGGGTTTTTGGCCTAGAACAAGTGGAGGCAATGAACCTGCTAAAAAATAGTAATTTCCCATGAATCTTTCTCTTTGCTGTTAAAATGCGTCAAAAAAGATTTCACGAAAATCTTTGCGAATATAATTCGCAATGAGCTCCTTGAGCGCTAGATCTGACAGATCCAAGGTGACATTTTCTTTTCGTAACTTTACTTCGACTCCCCCTCCGATTGAAGCGAGAAGTACGCTCTTTTCTTTCAACTGATTTAAGATCTCTTTCGTGAGAAGATCGTTTACCGCCCGCGCAGGAATTTTTGAAGAGATATAAGCGCTTAAATCCAAGTCCACCCCTTCCTTTTGAACTCCTTGCACAATAGAGGAAATAAGGTCTGCGAGCACTTGAGGATTCTGTAAAGGTTTGACTAATTGCTGTGACAGCTCGCGGTTAAAAAACTTCTCCTCAACCAGCTGTTTTAAATATTGCACAGCCTGCTTACTCGCCTGCGTTAAAGCCGCTTGAAAAATCACCTTTTCCCGCTCTATTTTTGCCTTGGCTTCAGCATGAACCCTCTCGGCCTCTTTATGCGCTTCGCTGAGAATGTGTTCTGCCTTTTCGCGCGCCTCTTTGAGGAGCTCTTCTGCCTCTTGCATGGCTGGCTCGAGCGTCTCACGTCTAAGCGCCTCGCAAATTTTTTTTACCTTGTCTTTTCCAGTTTCGGTTCCCTTCATTTCTCCCCTTCATAATGATTGTTGCATCTTTTA
>JBIOJU010000081.1:0-5744 GCA_044451165.1 Chlamydiales bacterium
ATCAACAGCGTCGTGACGACCCTCAAGCGGCAGAAGAAGAAATGTCTGGATTATCTCTTTGCAGCCCTTGGAGCCTGGAAAACTGGCTCGTCAACACCGCCCATTTTTAGTGGGTCTTGCTAGACCCACTGAACAAATACTGGATCTCTTTCGAAGAATCAAATGCAGAAATGTCTATGCTGTAACCATAGGGAGCAAGCATCTGAGCAAGTACAAACTTTGGCAACTCGAAGCCATTCTTTTTTAACTTGCAATACTCCTGGTAAATGAGCTCAAAGGTTGGGCTGCGAATGCAAAGTTTTTGGCCTGGAGGAACTGCAAGCTCTCCGATGAGAAGTCTTTCTGCGAACGCACTGATGGTTTCATACACAAAAGTCTCCTCACACCCAAGTGTAAGAGAGTGAGAAGTGATCATCCACCCATTGACTCCATCGCGCTTCAGTGTGTTGTCGATGGCGAGCTTTCCGATTAATCTGCAACGAGCGCAGAAAGGGGCTCTTCTGACAAATATATCCAGTAGATCCGGCGTCCCCTGTATGTTTGTCGAGATTTCTCCATCAGAAAATCCCCATATACGAAGGGTTTGCCCACTTGCGAATGAGACTTGGGGAATTTTGCAACACACCATCAGCCTGTACAAGTCGGAAAGGCGAAGATCCAGATCGCCTCTTCTAGTTGTTAACGCATACCCGAGCGAACGTGTCAATGTAAAACAGTCATTGCGGGTGTCAAGCGTGTGATCGAAGTCGCCGTCCTGATCAAAGCGATTTGCAGAGACCTTTCCGAGCGGTAAAAGCATTCTCGTCAGAATACGATCAGGCAGCTCTATATCATCGACCATCCACGGCAGCTCTTTCTCTTTATCGTGATCCAAGACCGAAATATCCCACACTTCCAGCGGCACGCCCGCCGGCACATACAAGCTATCCTGCTCCTGAAAATAGCTGACAAATTCGGGAATTCCGCGAAAGACAGTCTGACCAAAAAGATATGAGATGATGGCAGTAGAAATCTGCCAGTCAAAGCCAGTAGGTTCTTGAATGTCGCGGCTCAAATCATCCCACTGCGACTGGTAAGCAAACTTTTTAGTTAGTGCACCCGTTGTCATCTTCCGCTCCTTTTATTCTTAATAAGAGCAAAGACTATACCATGAAAGACATTAATTTTTCACTTTAAAGTAATTTTAATATCAAAAAGAAATGATGCATGAAGAAGAAGTAATGAATGATGAATGATGAGCGGAAGAAATCCGGAAACGACTCGCCAACTTAAAAAACGTTCAAAAAAGAACAATTCTTTCTTCAGTGCAGCACTCATCGTTCATCACTTTTCTTCTCCTCCTCAAACCTCTTCATGCGCACACCTCCCCTCTCCCCTACCACGGTTCCGGCTTGTAAATTTTCGGGCTCTTGGAATGAAAGGAGATGCAGAGGAAGACTATTTTTTTCTGCGAGAAGAACTGCGCGCGGGTGAAGAACTTTGGCTCCTTTTTGGACGATTTCGAGGGTTTCGGCAAAAGAGAGTTTTGGGAATGAGATCGCGTTGGGATTTCTTTTAGGGTCTTCTGCGCATATGCCTTTCACATCTTTATAAAACTCCACTTTTTCTGCTTCAAGCGCGATCCCCAAAGCAACCGCAGTGGTGTCCGATCCCCCCCTTCCGAGTGTGGTGATCTCCCCCTCTCTACTTACCCCTTGGAATCCTGCGACGATCACAATTTTTCCTGCGTCGAGATGGGAAAGCAGGCGATGAGGGCGCACATCTTCGATACGTGCATCCGCATGCGTTGATGAGGTGATGATCCCCGACTGACTACCTGTAAAGCTGATCGCCTCTTTTCCCTTGGCAGCGAGGGCCATGGCCAGGAGTGAAATGCTGATCCTCTCCCCTACGGAAACGAGCATGTCAAGTTCTCTTCTGGGAGGGTCCTGGTGCACCTCTTTTGCAAGGGCAATGAGCTCGTCGGTGGTGTTTCCCATTGCGCTCACGACGACCGCGATGCGTTTATATGTTCTTGCGCGCCTTAAAATGATCTCAGCAATTTGAGAAAAGTGCCCAGCTGTTGCCACAGAGGCTCCGCCAAATTTCATGACGAGAGTAGAAAGCATAGAAAATTACTCTATAAAAATTAACAAGTGTACGCAACGAAAAAGAGAAAGAGGGAGCCGAAAAAAACCACCGAGCGCACCGAGAACACCGAGAAAGGATGAAAACAATAACAGGAAGACCAGGATGGGAAAGAAGAAAATGCCAAACTCTCTTTTTTCTCATCCTGTGATCCTGCTATTTCTCTTCCTCTCGGTGCTCTCGGTGTGCTCGGTGGTGAAAATCTTTCCCATTCCCGGACGGCTTCATGCCACTCGGGGGGTGAAAATTGAATTGTGCAACAACACCACTTTCCAAAACATGTTGGACTTTTTAAAGCCATCGGGTGTAAACAAAAAAAAAGTAATGGAGGTTTTAACATGTTGCTTTACGCACTCTTAATAGCTGCAAGTTCTGTCCTCGCACAGACGCCAAAGAATGAATATGGCTCGCCAGGGATTCAGATTGTTCCAGTAGAATCTTCTCCTGAATCGGATAATGTTAAACTCGTAATAGAAAATCCTTCAGAAGGAGGGGTCAAGGAAGAAAATCTGGTAAACGTAGAAATGCATCTGAAAGGATATCCTCTTGGAACACAAAGTGATTTTCCTAGAAAAAAAGAGATATGGAACGATCCCAAAGGCCAAAATGTTCACGTTTTCATCGATAATGAACCCTACTATGTCGTAGACGAATGGTTTGTAAATGCGCTTGATAATAGCGAACTTTATTTCGATGAGACTCTAGAATTTAAAATTCCCTTTCGCCTCAAGCCAGGTGCCCACGTCATCAGGGCCTTTCCAGTACGGTCCTACAACGAAAGCTTGAAAGGAGCCGGCTGTTTTGTCGCACGCACCTTCTACTTCCAAAAAAAGGGGGAACTAAAAAATATCGACCTTTCTCTCCCCTATCTTACCTATAACGAGCCGCAAGACGAATATGATTATCCCGCTCGTCAACCTATCTTACTCGATTTTTACGTCACCAATTGTCAGATCTCACGAGATGGGTATAAAGTGGCTGTCTATATCGACGGTCATAAAGAGCGTCTCCTCACGCAGTGGGGCCCCAGCTACATCTATGGTCTCAAGCAGGGATCTCATAAAGTGCGCCTGCAGCTGATCGATCCTGAAGACCAGCCGGTTCCTGGGCTCTTTAATGATACGACGCGAGTGATCCGACTCAAATAAGACAAGATTAAGGCTGAAATTGGGGAAAACTTCTTTCTTCATTTCCCCCTTCAGCCTTTAGCCTTTCTTCTGTTATACTTCTGCTTGTGAAAAAAATTTTATTTGTTCTGCTTTTTTGTGGCATGGCATGGGGAACGTACCATTTTTGCAACTGGCAAACTGCAGGATTTTCCATCACCAAGATTCGTTCAAACTTTGTGGCAGAGCCAAGATGGGAAACGCCGCCTCTAAAAGAGCGTGAGATGAAAAACGTGAAAGAGATCTTATCTCAATCATACTCCTATTTAGGCAAAGGTGCCCAATGCTACGTTTTTGTCTCTCAGGATGGTGGCTATGTACTCAAATTCCTCCGGATCTCTCATCTCGACGCACCTGCTTGGCTAAAAAGAATGCCGCTTCCGAATTTTTTGGAGGGGTGGCGAAATGCAAAGATCGCCTTGCGCAAGAGCAAAAAAGAGAAAGATTTTGCAAGCTATCTGTTTGCGTATGAGGAGCTCCAAGAGGAGACTGGTCTTCTTTTCCTGCATCTCAATAAGAGCAGTGATCTCAAGCAAGAGATCCAGCTGATCGACAAGACCGGCATCGCACACACATTAGACCTTGACCAGATGGAATTCATACTGCAAAAGCGCGCAAAGCCATTTTATGAGGCAATCTCTGAGATGATTGAAGATAAAAAGATCGAAAATGCAGAAACGGCCATCCGCGGCCTCCTTGAACTGCTTTTTACACGCCGGTCTCACGGCTTATCCGATAAAGACCCAGACTTGGAAACAAATTTTGGGCTTATTGGTAGTCGTCCAGTGCAGTTTGACATTGGCCGTTTCAAAAAAGGAGAGCTTGCCAAAAAAAACGAACCTTTTCGAAATGAAGTGATCCGAATCACAGATCGGTTTAAACACTGGCTTCAAAATAAAGAGCCTGCACTTGCAAATTATTTAGATGAGCAGATTAATGCGTATTAGATCACTCCTGTTTTTGGGCATTTTTGCTCTCTCTACCTTTGCCATAGAAAGGCTCTGTCACAAGGCAACCGACGGTTTTATGCTACGCCACGTGCACACCTCTCTCTCTTTCCATCCGGAGTGGGAGATGCAAGACGCCAAATGCAAAGAAGAGGTAAGCACGATTCTCACACAGCCCTTTCACTACATGGGAAAGGGAGCGCAAACCTATGTGCTCATCTCCTCAGACGGGAAATACATTCTGAAACTTTTTAAATTCCACCACTTGAAAGAGGAGGAGATTGGCAACCTCTTTGCAAGCTACAAACTGGCCTTCGATGAGATCCAACATGAAACAGGCCTGATGCTAGTGCATCTCAACTCCTCCACACACCTGCAAACGCAAATTTCTGTCATAGATCGTCTGGGCATCGCCCACCAGCTCAACGCGGACACCACTCCATTTATTTTACAAAGGCATGCCACACTCGTCATTCCTACTCTGGAAGAGATGCGCCTGCAAAAAGACCTACAAGGGGCAAAAAACGCCCTTTCTGCGCTTTTAAACCTAGGTAAGTATCTTGAGAAGCAAAAGATCTACGACCATGACGCCCACCTTTCGAAAAATTATGGGTTCATCGATAACCATCCAATCTTGTTCGACTGTGGCAACCTTTCAAAACTTTCTCATCCGCAAACTTTCAAAGCAGGCTCTCTCCGCGAGTGGCTCGCAAAAAACTGGCCCGAACTTTCTAGCTGGTTTGAAAATAGAGAAAGGAGTTTGCAATGATACGAAATGGCGTGCTACTGCTGCTCTTTCTTTTCTCGGCAGTATCTGTTGGAAAATTCTGCATAAAACAGACAGATGGCTTTACGATAAGCTCCATTCTCTCTTCTCGTGACAATAATCCCGCTTGGGAGACGCGTCCTCTTTCGAGCGAGGAAAAAAGAGAAGTGAAAATTGCGCTCGATAAAAAATACCACTACTTCGGCTGTGGCGGCCAGTCTTACATCTTTTTCAGCGACGATGAGAAGAGTGTACTTAAGGTGTTTAAACAGGAAAAATTCCAGCTTCCTTTCTGGATGCGCGTCTTCCATATTCCCGTCTTGCTCGAGAGGTACCGCGAGAAAAAAATCTGGGGGCGTAAAGATAAGCTCTCTCGCGATTTTACAAGTTACAAGGTCGCCTTTGACGAGCTACAAGAAGAAACAGGACTTGTCTATGTCCATCTCAATAAAAGCGATCACCTGCACAAAAAAATCACACTCATCGACAGGTTAAACATCTCCCATCAGGTCGATCTTGACACCCTCGATTTTGTCATTCAAAAGCGAGGTGAACTGGTCTACGAACGAATCACGCGCCTCATGCAAGAGGGCAAGCAGCACGAAGCAAAAAATGCGATCTCACAAATCATTCATCTCATCGTGACCCGCTGTCAAAAAGGGTACCACGATAGAGACCCCAACATCCGCACCAATTGCGGCTTTATCGAAGACCGCGCCGTGAAAATTGATGTGGGCC
>JBIOJU010000082.1:0-5735 GCA_044451165.1 Chlamydiales bacterium
AAAAATTTTATTCTTCGAAAGGATTGTAGGTTTTTAATCGTGTGTAAAGTTACAATGAGCCCATGATTTATATTTTAAAGAAAAGACGGTCATGGGCATTTCTGATGATGAGAAAGTTGATGCCAAAGCGGGGGCTGGTGAAAAGAGGGTAATCGTCAAACAGCGCAAGAGCGATACGGGTCTTTTATGGGTCTATCCAAAAGCAGATCCCGACTGGCTTAAAACGATCATCCAAGAATTCAGCATCCACCCTGTCACTGCACAAGTATTGGCCTCACGGGGCTTTACTAATCTCGAAGATATCCACCACTATCTTTATGCAAAGTTGCCAGATCTTCTGGACCCCCATCTTTTTCCTGACATGGATAAGGCGGTGGGTCGCATTCTTAGTGCGCTCGATCAAAATGAAACCATTCTAATTTATGGTGATAATGACGTAGACGGTATGACAGCAACCGCTCTTCTCACAGAATTTTTGCATCTAATCGGCGCAAAAGTGCTCTTTTATCTCCCCAATCGCGTCTCACTAAAACAGAGCCTCATGCTGGATGCGCTTGACTACGCCTTGCAAAATGGGTGCACTCTTCTCATCACCGCCGACTGCGGGATCACAGCGGTCGAAGAGATAAAGGAAGCCGCAAAGCGCAAAGTCGATGTGATCGTAACTGATCATCATGAGCCCACCGCACATCTTCCACATACTGTCGCAACTTTGAATCCCAAATTAGAGGGAAGCACCTATCCCAATCGCGAACTTACAGGTGTCGGTGTGGCATTTAAACTCGCGCATGCCATTACAAATATTCTTATTGAGGAAGAGAAGATCGCACCGGCAAAAGTAGACCTCAAACGCTACCTTGATCTTGTTGCCCTTGGTACCATTGCTGATATGGGATCTCTCCGGGACGAAAATCGTATTCTAGTGCGCTATGGCCTCAGGCAGATCCGTAAGACTCGTCGCATCGGGCTCCTCAAATTATTCACCGTATGCGAATTGAAAGTTGCCGAAATCTCACCGATGGATCTCGCCTCCAAAGTTGCTCCCAGACTTAATAGTTTAGGGCGCATTGCAGATCCTAAAAAGGGAGTAGAACTCCTCCTCATCCGCGACAGCGAACCCGCCGAACTGCTTGCAAAAGAGCTCGACCTCAACAATATTGAAAGACAAAAAATCGAAAGAAGAGATTCAGAAGATGTTGAACATGAGCTCGCATCAAACCCTCAAATCTTTAAAGAAAAGGCGCTTGTTCTGGCCTCGGAAAAATGGCATCCCGGCATCATTCCTATCATCACTGCCAGGATTGCAAAACTCTACAATCGCCCCACACTCATCATTGCGATTGAGGAAGGCGTTGGAAAAGGGTCTATGCGCACCATCCCAGAATTTCCACTTCTTCCAGTGCTGCGTGAAAATGGCGAGCTACTCATCAATTTTGGAGGACATGATTATGCGGCAGGTCTTTCAATCAAAAAAGAGCAGATACCAGCCTTTAAAGCAAAATTCATCGAAGCTGCAAACATCAGGTTAAAAGACCACGATGTACTCGCGAAATTAAAACTAGATGCAAAAGTTAATTTTGGAGAACTCACCTTTGACTTCTTAGAATCCTTGAATCTCCTTGAACCTTTCGGAAACGAAAACCCCGCGCCCATTCTATATTGCGATTGTGTACAAGCATGGCCTCCCAGAATCGTTGGAAAAACACATCTTAAACTCTATCTGGAACAGGATGACCGGTTGCTCGAGGGCATCGCCTTTGGCATGGCAGATAGAAGACCTCAACTCACAAAAAAGAATCTCAAGCTACGCGTCGCCTTTACCCCTCATGTGAATATGTTCCTAAATAAAGCAAGCATCCAGCTACAGATCCGCGACTTCCAGATCATCTCCCCCGAGAAGTAACAGTTCAAACATGAAACGGTCTGAACCGGTCAGATCTTTCTTTTTGGTTATGTTTGGAAAGAAAAATCACCTGACGACGAGTCGTCAGGTGATCCATTTTGTGTGAAAAATGCGGCTGTCGAATGAGCCTTATGAGCCTACTTCGATATTTTGACTTCTCTTATTGAGATAGTTCTCTTGGTAGCCCTTGATGTCATTGATGTGAATGACCCAAGCAGCACCTTTTCGAGAAGCTTTGAGAAGACCCACGCGCGTAGCATAATAAATTTTCTGTGCGGGGACACCCAATACTTTGGCAGCCTGATTGACTGAATAAAAGCCTTTGTGGTTGTCGAACAGAAGTTCTCCATCAAACATCGACTTTGTTCTAGAATATTTGAGTTTTCTATAGTTCTCAAGATCTTCTAGATTGATCGTCCATCGCGTTGTGTCTTTCGAAGCCTTTAATTTTTTTTGCTTGATCGCCACGTAGATTGCTTGCCGCGTTACATTGTTGATGCGCGCAGCTTCCGTAATGGAAACAACCTTTTTCGTCGATGGAGAATCTTCAACAATAACACCTTCGGTGAGATGTGTGTCGTTTTCCATATTTTAAAATCCTCCTAAAAATCGTCTTTTGGTTTAAAAGCCGCCGCCACTTGTAACAGCCGCTCTTTGGTTTAACTTTTTCTTCCCCAAAATAGCTTTCTTTTTATTATTACGGGCTATCATCTATTAAGGTGATCAATAATTATCACATAATATTGAATTGAAGACAACTCTCTCGTGCAAAAAAATATGTAAATTTTTTATTTTACACTATAAAAATAGCTTTTCCATTAGCCATAAACTTTTGATTTGCTGTAAGCTACGCTCATCATCTCATAGAGGAAAAAAGATGCTTTTTAGGCTGATATTACCCCTTTTTTTCTTATTTTTTTCCCCTCTTGCAGCTGCAAAACCGCCAGCGCTTTCCCCGAAAGATACTAGAACCAAATTGGAGGAGATCCTTAAAGTTCACGTCAGTTATCAGCATCTAACGCCGGAAATTGTACAAAGAGCGATCGAGAATTACGTAGAAGAAGTCGACCCTGCAAAAACGTATTTCATTGAACCTGAGATAGTTAGCTGGATGCACCCCTCCGAAGAACTCCTCTTAAAGACTCTGGATGGTTACAAACAAGAAGAGTTCTCCCTTTTTGAATCAATCCATGTAGCATTGATAGAAGCCATTCAACGACGTAATAAATTAGAAGAAAAATTGCGCACACAGACACTGCCAGAAAAAGTACAACCGTCTGAATTTAAGGATGTTAAGTGGGCAAAAACAGAAGAAGAGCTCCTTGAGAGGTTAGCTCGCATCAAGTCTGTTCAAATCGAGGCGGGGCAAAAATTAGGGCAAGAGAGTGAGGCCAAGTTTTTAGAGCGGCTAACCAAGCGCCGCAAGAACCGCGAGGGAGAGCTCATTGGACAATCCCCCCAGGAAAAAAAACAGATCGTCCTCGCTTATATACTGAAAGCTACCAGCTCTGCACTCGATTCACAGACCACCTATTTTACTCCCTCCGAAGCCAGCCAATTTCTAATGCAAGTACAGCAGAAGCTTTTTGGCATCGGGGCTCAGCTGCGCGACGATCTTAGTGGTTTTACAATCATGCGACTTCTTGACGAGGGTCCCGCCCTGCGGGGGAAAAAGCTTAAAGTAGGCGACAGGATCATCGCCGTCGATAAAGAGCCTGTTGTCGGCATGGATATCACCGAGGCGGTAGAGCTCATTCGAGGTCCTCAAAATACAAGCGTCGAGCTCACAGTGCTCCGCACAAGTGGGGAAGAGGAGAAGAAGCAGGAAGAAAAATTAGAGATCGACATCGTAAGGGGAGAAGTTGTCCTTAAAGAGAGCAGGCTTGAGACCTCATACGAGCCTTATGGCGATGGTGTGATCGGTATTGTGCACCTCTTCTCTTTCTATCAAGATGCTCATAGCTCATCGACTCTCGATTTACAAAAAGCAATTGAAGATCTTAAAAAAGAACACCGTTTAAAAGGGGTCATCCTCGACCTGCGGAGCAACGCAGGAGGACTTCTTCCTCAAGCAGTATCTGTTGCAGGCCTTTTCATGAAAAAGGGAGTTGTTGTCTCTGTCAAAGACAACTCTGGGATGGTTCAACGCCTTCGCAACATTGAGTCAAAAACCACCTGGGACGGCCCTCTTCTCATCCTCACCAATCGGGCTAGTGCATCGGCTGCCGAAATTGTCGCGCAAACGCTGCAAGAGTATGGCCGGGCCTTTGTTGTGGGAGATAAAGAAACTTATGGCAAAGGGACCTTTCAAACTTTTACTCTAGAATCTGCGGGGTATGGCAAGGTCAATCCGAAAGGAGAGTACAAGGTCACACGAGGAAGATATTATACTGTTTCAGGAAAGAGTCCTCAGCTTGTCGGTGTCCAGGCTAATATCGTTGTGCCCGGCTTTCTTTCAGAGTTAGAAGTGGGCGAAAAATTTGCCAAATTCCCTGTCGAATCGGATAGAATCGACCCCAGCTTCGATGATGACTTATCTGATATTCCCCCACATCATCGGGCAGAAATTGCCAAACTTTATAAGTTCAATCTACAGCCCATTCTCACGCAGTACGCACCTTACTCAGAACTGCTTCGGAAAAATTCTCACGAGAGAATGGAAAAAAATAAAAACTACCAAAACTTTCTCAAAGAGATCTCCAAAAAAGAGGCCTTTTCTGAGGACACTCTCGCTTTCGGCCAGGTGGACCTTCAGCTCGATGAAACGTTGAGCATCATGAAAGATTTAATTTTCATGCTCAGCTCAAAATAAAGAAAGAAGGAAAAGGAAGAGGGACCTTAGCACGCACGCGGGCACGGGCACAGACACGAAAGAAAGACTTGGCTGTTCTGTTTTTCTTGTTTTCAAACTGCATCTGTAATCAAAATAGGTTTCGCTCAAAGAACCTATCTCTTCCTTTCTTCATCTCTGTAGATAAAAAATAATTAGTATTATTTCGGTTATTGCTGCTTTGGGTTAATATTTATGCCTACAGAAAATTAACAGGATTTTTATGTCTGGTATTACCTCCCTTTCCCTTGCGCCTAACGAAACGGGCGAGATGATGAGACCACGTGTAGCTGCCTATGTCCCGGCGCGTATTGTACGCGAGGCAAAAGAGACTCTAGAGGGGTTCCAGACTGTTGCAACCTACTCTGCCTCTACCTACTTCGCAATACAAGCGACCCACTACCGCAACTGTGTAGGTGTCGAAGATCCCGATTGGGTGGAAAGAATTGGACGAAGAGTCGTTGGTGAGCTCTGCTACTACGCGCTTATTGTGGTATCTCTTGTAGAAGCCGCTGCCCGCCTCATCTCCATACCTTTTTGTCTCGTTACCCTTCCTCTAATTTACTATTTTAATAGTTGGAATGATTGTGTCTCTGAATCTAAGTTACGAGTTCGTTATTCTCTTGTTGGCGCACTGCTCTCCATCAGCAACGCCGCCTCATGTGCAATCGCGTTATTGCGAAACCCTCCTGAAAGAACCCTGCGTTACGAAAACCTTTTCCCCCCTACCTCTGCGTCTTGGGACTTCTTTGTTCACGATGTCTTCCGTTCCAGTGTAGAACGAAATCAGGTGGACTATGGTACTGCTTATCCGCGCCTTCAAAGGGATGAATACTTCACAGAATACAGACCTCCAGAAAGAGATGAGTGGAAGGCCGCTCCACCAACTAACAATTCAGGGTTATAATGCCCCTCGGGCCTTTTCCTTGACCTAGGTTCTTGTTGCAATCATTGAAAAAAAGCAGGAAAATTGCCCGCTATGACAGTCCGAGTTCGCATTGC